>NZ_NQLZ01000041.1:0-11934 GCF_002276395.1 Paenibacillus sp. 7541
TGGTGTCCAAGGTCTGTTCGCCTGCCAATCGGAAAGAAAGTTATCCGCCGACTTCGAGACGACTTGCGAGCCTGCCGCTTGCCAATCAGGCTTCCAGCACGAACAACCGCTGATTATAGCTTCGCAGCTGCTCATCAATCTGCATTACCCGACTCCGGTCGCTGCCCGCTATAATCCGCGCGTCAAGAAGCTCATTAATATGCCGGTGAATCCGCTCGATCTCTTTCTCCGCCTCTGTACTGTTAAACAGACGCTGCAGTTCTCCAGCCGTATTCTTGTATTCATATATGACGATGCTGTCATTTCCAGCAACCTGGGTGATTCTCTGCACGATCCCGTTCAGGTATTCATAGCTCATTACGAAGCCGTGATACACCCGATTCACTGTGCCCGAGCCTTTATAGGCCGCAAACAGCTTTCGTACGGCATTGGTCAACCTAGGAGCGGCCAATCGGCACGACAGCTCACAGATATACAAGCCATTTCTGCGCTCGAAGGGCAAATGAACTTCTTCCCCGCTCTCGTCTTCGAGCACGATCTCCTGCTCTCCGGCATCCAATACTTTCACCCGGCAACTTACCCGGAAAGCACTGGTACACTTCAGAAATTGATCCATTTGAACATCCGGCATTTGCATCGTGGCATTTACATACTCTGTGGCTAACCGCTGAGCCATAAAAATCTCCCTCAATTCTTTTAACAATCCTTAGTAACATTATACTGCACACCATGGATGTCTTTCCTGCCTGCCAGACGAGAATATTCATCATATTTCATAAAAAAACGGTTTGAGCGCGTTTCCAGCTCATATTTCCACTAAGATGCTCACTTTCCTATAAAGAAAACACCGTTATCCTGCTGAACCCTTGAGAAAGGGTCCAGAAGATCCGGTGCTGCATAAAGATGGTATGAGATTCATCACGCTTGTCTTATTAAGAGGTTGGCGCTTCGGACTGATCGTCTCCAGCACCGATTCTCGACTCGATGACCTCCCACAATTCATCCTTGCCAAGCCCTGTCTCCGACGAGAACATGACCAGGGAGTGATAAGGCTTGAAGCCAAGCGTCTCTTTTACAATTTTAATATGCTTGGGCCATTTTGTTTTCGGGATCTTGTCCGCTTTTGTGGCCACAACACAGACCGGACGATCATAATGCTGCAGCCATTCATACATGCTGATATCATCCTTGGAAGGCGGATGTCTCATATCCACCACCAGCAGCACAAGCTTGAGCTCCTCGCGGTTCAGCAGATACTTCTCAATCATCACGCCGAACTGCGCCCGCTGTGCCTTGGATACCTTGGCGTACCCATAGCCCGGAAAATCAACAAAGTACAGATCATCGTTAACACGGTAATAGTTCAATTGCTGTGTCTTTCCCGGCGTAGCGCTGGCTCTCGCCAGATTCTTACGGGATATCAAACGGTTGATCAGCGACGACTTGCCCACATTGGAACGCCCTGCCAGAGCAATCTCCGGCAAGGCGTCATCTGGGTATTGAGCAGGACCTACAGCACTAACCACAAATTCGCTTTTTGTTACTTTCATATATCAGGGCTTCCTCTCTAGTGAACTCCCGCCTGCTCTACGAGTGCATGCTCGAGCACCTGATCCATATGGGACACAGGGACGAACTCAACATCATTTTTCACGCTGTCGGGAATGTCCCGCAAATCCCTCTCGTTATCTTTGGGGAGCAGTATTTTTTTGTAGCCGGCCCGGTGGGCAGCCAGTGACTTTTCCTTTAATCCGCCGATCGGAAGCACGCGCCCGCGCAGCGTGATTTCACCGGTCATCGCCACATCCCGTGCGACATGCCGCTTCGTTAATGATGAGATAAGCGCCGTCGCGATGGTGATGCCCGCCGAAGGTCCGTCCTTCGGAATCGCACCTTCAGGAATATGGATATGGACATCCAGCTTCTCATGGAAATCAGGGTCAATCCCCAGCTCTGTCGCCTTGGATCTTGTGTAACTGAATGCAGCCTGAGCCGACTCCTTCATCACATCGCCCAGCTTCCCGGTCAAGGTCAGCTTGCCGGTACCCGGAACGACGGTGACCTCAATGGTGAGCGTCTCGCCGCCGACCTCTGTCCAGGCCAGCCCCGTTACAGTTCCGACCTGATCTTCGAGCTCCGCCATACCGTAGCGGAATTTCGGAATGCCTAAATAATCCTTGATGTCGTCAGCGTGGATCGCGATCGATTCCGACTCGTTCGTAACGATACTCTTCGCCGCTTTCCGGCACAGCGCCGCAATCTGCTGCTCAAGATTACGTACACCCGATTCCCGAGTGTACTCACGAATCACTTTCAGCAGCGCTTCCTCGTCCAGCTCCAGCTGTTCAGGCTGCAGCCCGTGCTCTTTCTTCTGCTTCGGCAGCAGATAGCGCGTGGCGATCTGCAGCTTCTCCAGCTCGGTATAACCCGGAATGTACAGCACTTCCATACGGTCGAGCAGCGGCCGGGGAATGTTGTGCAGCGCATTCGCTGTCGTTACAAACATCACCTGGGACAGGTCGAACGGAATTTCAATGAAATGATCGCTAAAGGTGTTGTTCTGTTCAGGGTCCAGCACCTCCAGCAGCGCTGCAGACGGATCCCCGCGGAAATCCGAAGCCATCTTGTCGATTTCATCCAGCAGAAATACAGGGTTCAGGGAGCCGGCTGTTTTCATTCCCTGGATGATGCGTCCCGGCATTGCTCCAACATACGTCCGGCGATGACCTCTGATCTCAGCCTCGTCCCGAACCCCGCCGAGCGAGATACGCACGAACTTGCGCTCAAGCGATCTTGCGATCGAACGGGCGAGGGAGGTCTTACCTACCCCTGGCGGACCTACAAGGCAGAGAATCGGCCCCTTCATCTTCTTCACAAGCTTCTGAACAGCCAGATATTCGAGCACACGCTCCTTCGGCTTCTCCAAACCGTAGTGATCCTCATCCAGCACTTGCTCCGCCTTGTTGATATCCAGATCATCCTCTGTTGTATACGTCCAAGGCAGCGCCAGCAGCCAATCGACATAGTTCCGGATCACGCCGCCTTCGGCCGAGCTGGCTGGCATTTTCTCAAGGCGATCGATTTCCTTCTCGATCTTCTCGTGCACCACTTCCGGAAGCTCCATCTCCTGCAGCTGGCTGCGGAGCTCCTCAACTTCGCCGGCACGGCCTTCCTTATCGCCTAGCTCCTTCTGGATCGCTTTCATCTGCTCGCGCAGATAATACTCCTTCTGCGTCTTCTCCATCTGTTTCTTGACGCGCTGATTGATCTTGCGTTCCAGCTCGAGCACTTCGCGCTCATTGTTCAGAATATCCAGCAGCTTCTCCAGACGTTTACGAACGTCTATTGTTTCAAGAATCTCCTGCTTATCCTTGATCTTTAATGACAGATGGCTTGTAATGACATCCGCTAGACGTCCCGGTTCATCAATATCGGAAACGGCCGCCAAAGTTTCCGGCGTAACCTTCTTGGACAAATTGATATAGTTCTCGAACTGTGACAGCACGGTCCGCATCAAAGCGGAAACTTCAGGGTCATTGTTGTCTGCTTCAGGCAGTTCCCGGGCAATGACTTCGTAGTATTCCTCTTGATCCGTATATTCAATAATCTCCGCACGTTCCATCCCTTCCACCAGGACACGAATGGTTCCGTTTGGAAGCTTCAGCATCTGCCTTACATTTGCGACTGTACCAATTCGAAAAATATCCTCTTGCGTCGGCTCTTCAATGTTCACTTCCGATTGAGAACACAGGAGAATCAAATTGTCTTCCACCATCGCTTTTTCTAATGCCTTTACCGATTTCTCCCGCCCGACATCCAGGTGAAGCACCATGCTAGGATAGACGAGCAGACCTCTTAAAGGCAGTAAAGGAAAACGACGACCTTTGGATTTACTGGGTCCCATCGCTTTCGCACCTCCAATGGCTCTCAATGTTGACACTATTTCTATTTTATCAAATCTGCGTATAAAAAACCAACCGCTTGGGCATTAACAGCTGCCTGCGTCCGTGATTTGGCCGCTGTGAGGAGGCGTGGCCTGAAGCAGGGAAGCCGATGCGGGCGGATACGCCTCATTAGCCGGAAGCTGAATGACGTCAGCTTTCAGCTCGCCGCCAAACACATGAGAGAACACTTCTTCCACCGACTCCACAGGAATAACCTGAAGCCCCTGCAAGTCTTCGAACAGTGTCTGCCAATTGTCTTTCGGGATAATCACGCGCGTCGCTCCTGCCTGAAATGCGGCCTCTACCTTGGCAATGACACCGCCAATCGGTTTCACCCTGCCGTGAATACTGATCTCGCCGGTCATCGCCACCATGTTGTCAATCTCAATGTTACGCAGCGCCGACACGATAGCCGTTGCCATGGCAATGCCGGCCGATGGACCGTCAATCGGCGTACCTCCCGGGAAGTTGATATGCAGATCATAGTCCTTCGGACGGAAGCCCATTGAGCTGAGCACGGTCAGCACGTTTTCGATCGAGCCCTTGGCCATGCTTTTCCGGCGAAGCTTCCGCGCCCCGCCTCCGAATTCCTCTTCATCCACCACGCCGGTAATATTAAAGGTCCCCTTTCCTTTATCGGCAGGAACGGCGGAAACTTCAATCTCCAGCAGTGCCCCCATATTCGGGCCGTACACGGCCAGCCCATTCACAAGGCCAACCTGAGGCTTGTCAGGCACTTTGCGATCGGGGCGGGGCTGCAGCTGACTGCTGCTCGCTACCCATTCCACATCCGATGCACGAAGCGAATCTCTTTTCTCTGTAAGCGCAAGCCCTGCAGCCAATTGGATCATGTTGACGGCCTCCCGCCCATTCGTACAGAAACGCTTCACAACCTCCACCGCTTCCGGGCAAGGCTTTAAGCCGATTTTTTGAATGGCGTCCTCGGCGATCTGTCCGATCTCATCGGGAAGCAGCGGACGAAAGAAGATTTCCATACAACGCGAACGAAGCGCAGGCGCAATCTCTTCCGGTGAACGGGTAGTGGCACCGACCAGACGGAAATCCGCAGGCAAACCGTTCTGAAAAATATCGTGGATGTACGCCGGTGTATTGGCATCCTCAGAATTATAATATGCGCTCTCCAGCAATACTTTGCGATCCTCAAGCACTTTTAACAGCTTATTCATCTGGATCGGGTGCAGTTCACCGATTTCGTCGATGAACAAGATGCCGCCATGCGCCTTGGTGACCGCTCCCGGCTTCGGCTGCGGAATGCCGGCTACGCCCATCGCTCCGGCTCCCTGGTAGATCGGATCATGCACGGAGCCGATCAAAGGGTCGGCAATGCCTCTTTCGTCAAACCGGGCTGTCGTGGCATCAATTTCCGTAAATTTGGCATCGGATTTGAACGGAGACAGCGGATTTTTCTTCGCTTCCTCCATCACGACACGCGCTGCGGCCGTCTTCCCGACGCCGGGCGGCCCATACACAATGACATGCTGCGGGTTGGCGCTGCAGAGCGCGGCCTTGAGTGCACGCAGTCCATCCTTTTGTCCGATAATATCCTCCATGCTCTGAGGTCTTGTTTTTTCGGCAAGCGGCTTTGTCAGTGAAACAGACCGGAGCTTGCGAAGTTTGTCGAGCTCCTTGCGCGACTCCCGGTCCACCGCTGTTTTACTCGTTTTCTGCCCTCGGAGCAAATTCCAAAAATAAATGCCGATGACCACTGCAAAAAACAGCTGAACCAGCATAATGACTATACTCAGATTCACAAGACATTCCTCCTGTTTCTCCATATTCTTCAAGCAACTTTCGTCAATACATGGTAGTATTGCCGATTACGCTTCCGGTAAAACGCACAGAGGAATTCCGAATCAAAAAAGACGACCTTCGGTCTGAACCGAAGGTCGTCTGCAGCAGTGAACTACGCTGCAAAATATGTCGTTGGCAAAAGCCAGCGCAGATACATAAAGCGCCTATTTTACACGGTGGACTTGTGTTTGCGGCCCGGGATTTCTCCCGTTTCCTCATACACTTTCACGATATGGTCAATTTCCTTCTTCAGTTCCTCGACCATCGTCTCTTCCGGAACTTTCCGGATCATTTCCCCATAACGGAACAACAGCCCTTCTCCGCGAGCACCCGCAATCCCAATGTCGGCCTCTCTCGCTTCGCCCGGTCCGTTGACGGCACAGCCAAGCACGGATACCTTGATCGGCACCTTCAGCTTGGATATATATTCTTCAACCTCGTTGGCGATAGAGAACAGATCAATATCCAAGCGTCCGCAAGTCGGACAGGAAACAAGCGTCGGAGCATCCGAAATGAGACCAAACGACTTCAGAAGCTCGCGTCCCACCTTCACTTCCTCCACCGGATCCGCACTGAGCGAGATGCGCATCGTATTGCCGATTCCGAGCGACAGAAGCGCGCCTAGCCCGGCGGCGCTTTTCACGGTTCCGGCGAACAGTGTGCCCGCCTCCGTAATGCCGAGATGCAGCGGATATGGAATGACCTCGGCAGCTTTCGTATAGGCCGCTATCGCCATCGGAACATCTGAAGCCTTGAGCGATACGATAATATCGTGAAAATCAAGCTCCTCCAGAATGCCGATATGATACAGCGCACTCTCTACCATCGCTTCCGGAGTTGGGTAACCGTACTTCTCCAGCAGATGATTCTCCAGCGAGCCAGCATTCACCCCGATCCGAATCGGAATGCCTTTCTCCTTGCATGCCTTAACCACTGCTTCAACCTTCTCACGACGGCCAATATTGCCCGGATTGATCCGGACCTTGTCGATGCCGTTCTCGATCGCCAGCAGTGCCAGCTTATAATTGAAGTGAATATCGGCGACAAGAGGAATGTGAATCCGTTTCTTGATCTCCTTGATTGCCGCAGCAGCTTCCTCATTGTTTACCGTAACCCGGACGATCTGACAACCTGCTTCCTCCAGCCGTAAAATTTCAGCGACCGTTGCTTCCACATCCGCGGTTTTGGTGGTGCACATGCTTTGGATGATGACTTCGTTGTTTCCCCCTATTGTGAGATTCCCCACTTTGACGGGCCGTGTGTCCTGTCTCAAAAACATGATACGATCTCTCCCGTATACGCCAAAGCTCCACTCCTTCCCATAAACTTGAGCGGGCGGAGTGGAGAACTGGCGCTGATTTATAACGCGTCTATAGCAAGGATCGCTTAGGCGCTTTCTTCCTGTTTGTTGTCATTCTGATCGTCCTTGGACTGAAGTTCAGGAATGACTTTATCCTTAACAACTTGTTCCGTAATGACACATTCGGTAATGTCTTCTCTCGAAGGGACCTCATACATCACATCAAGCATAATGCCTTCAATGATGGAACGAAGTCCGCGAGCACCGGTATTGCGCTTGATCGCTTCGCGGGCAATCGCTTCGAGCGCCGCTGGCTCAAATTTGAGGTCGACGTTGTCAAGCTCAAGCAGCTTCTGATATTGCTTGGTGAGCGCGTTCTTCGGCTCGGACAGAATCCGAACGAGCGTCTGCTCATCAAGCGGCTCCAGCGTGGACACGACTGGCAAACGGCCTACGAACTCCGGAATGAGACCGAATTTCAGCAGGTCTTCAGGAAGCACCATCGTCAGGTATTCACCCGGCTTCAGATCCTTCTGACCTTCGCCTGATGCGTTAAAGCCAATGACTTTTTTGCCGATCCGGCGCTTGATATACTGCTCGAGGCCGTCAAAGGCACCGCCGCAGATGAACAGAATGTTGGTCGTGTCGATCTGAATGAACTCCTGATGCGGATGTTTGCGTCCGCCTTGAGGAGGAACAGAGGCTACCGTTCCTTCCAGAATCTTCAGGAGTGCCTGCTGTACACCTTCCCCGGACACGTCGCGCGTAATGGACGGGTTCTCGGATTTACGTGCCACCTTATCAATTTCGTCGATATAGATAATGCCGCGTTCCGCCTTCTCCACATCATAATCGGCAGCCTGAATAAGCTTGAGCAGAATGTTCTCTACATCCTCGCCGACGTATCCAGCCTCCGTAAGTGAAGTTGCATCCGCAATAGCAAACGGAACATTCAAAATTTTGGCCATCGTCTGGGCCAGGAGTGTTTTACCCGAACCCGTAGGTCCCAGCAGCAAAATGTTACTCTTCTGCAGTTCAACATCCTCGATCTTGCTCTGGGTGTTGATCCGCTTGTAGTGGTTGTATACCGCTACAGAAAGCGACTTCTTGGCCTGCTCCTGTCCGATGACGTATTGATCGAGAATATCGCGGATCTCGCGCGGTTTCGGAATGTCCTTGAGATCCACTTCCTCCTCATGCCCGAGCTCCTCTTCCACGATCTCCGAGCACAAGTCGATGCATTCGTCACATATATAAACGCCGGGCCCCGCAACAAGCTTACGGACCTGCTCCTGCGACTTGCCGCAGAAAGAGCATTTCAACTGCCCTTTGTCATCATTAAATTTAAACATGCATTTACCACCCCTTAGGATTTAATCGGTGAAGACAGAACTTCGTCAATAATTCCGTATGCCTTCGCTTCCTCCGCACTCATAAAGAAGTCGCGGTCTGTATCGCGTTCGATTTTTTCAAGGGGCTGACCGGTACGCTCCACATAGATTTGGTTCAACTTCTGTCTGGTCTTGATGATCCAATCCGCGTGAATCTGAATATCGGATGCCTGACCTTGAATGCCACCGAGCGGTTGGTGAATCATCACTTCGCTGTTCTCAAGAGCATACCGTTTTCCCGGAGCTCCAGCTGTGAGCAGCAGCGACCCCATGCTGGCGGCCATGCCGACGCAAATGGTGGACACATCAGGCTTGATTAACTGCATCGTATCGTATATACCCATCCCGGCCGTTACCGAACCGCCAGGAGAATTAATGTACAAATGGATGTCTTTTTCCGGATCTTCCGCAGCCAGAAACAACAGCTGGGCAATAACAAGATTGGCAACATCGTCATCGATCGCATTGCTGAGGAAGATGATGCGGTCCTTCAGCAATCTCGAGTAGATATCGTAAGATCTTTCGCCTCTGCTGGTTTGCTCTACAACCATAGGTACAAGACTCATGCGACCAACCTTCTTTCCTTGAAAAATAAACTTTTGCGTTACAAGGGTATTCTAACACGTTCAAAGCACGATGTCATTTTTTAACCCTGATTACATTCTATGAACTTCCCGAGGAATATATCCTGCCAACTTGTCTCATTATGTATGCCGAATAAAGATATCCAATTCATGTCGAAATTAGGATCAATTTGGATATTCTTGGTTAAAAATAAGGCACGCATAAATGTACGTGCCTTATCCTGTATAAAGCAGCTTCGGCAGCTGCCGGGTATTATTCTTCAGTAGCGGTTGCTTCTTTAGCAGGACCTTCTACGCTGTTTTCCAACAGGAAGTCGATCGTTTTGCGAAGAAGCAGCTCTTCACGAAGGCTGTCAAGGGAACCGTTAGCGGCAAGAATGCTGCGGATTTCATCGGCAGAACGCTTGTAGGTATCAGCCATGTTATCCAGTTCCTTGTTGATTTCCTCTTCGGTTACTTCCAGCTTCTCTTCCTTGGCAATTTGCTCAAGCACAAGGTTGTTGCGAACGCGCTTCTCAGCATCGTCCTTCATCTGTCCTTGCAGGTCCGCCTGGGACTGCCCGGAGAAGCTCAGGAACATTTCGAGGTTCATTCCTTGTTGACGAAGACGGTTGTCGAAATCGCGCATCATGTTCTGAACTTCGGAATCGATCATCGCTTGAGGAATTTCCACCTCAGCGTTAGCCGCAGCTTTCTCTACAGCTTCGTTCTCGCGAACGCCTTGAGCCTCTTGCTCTTTGCGAGTCAGCAGCTGCTTCTTAAGATCTTCCTTGTACTCGTCCAGCGTATCGAATTCACTAACGTCTTTAGCGAACTCGTCATCCAGTTCAGGAAGCTGCTTGCGCTTGATTTCATGAACCTTCACTTTGAATACAGCTTGCTTGCCAGCCAGATCTTCGGCATGGTAGTTCTCAGGGAATGTCACTTCAACATCCTTGAAATCTCCCGTTGCCATACCGATCACTTGATCTTCAAAGCCTGGAATGAAGCTGTTGCTTCCAAGCTCGAGGGAGTAGCGCTCAGCTTGTCCGCCTTCAAAAGGAACGCCGTCAACCGAACCGTCAAAATCAATCACGACGATGTCACCGGAAACCGCTGCGCCTTCATCGATGACAGCCAGCTCAGCATGACGCTGCTGCAGACGCTCCAGCTCTTGGGTCAACTCTTCCTCAGAAACCTCGGCCTTGACAGCGGCAACCTCGATGCCTTTGTAATCGCCAAGCTTCACTTCAGGCTTCACAATCACTTTTGCTTTGAACTTGAAGGCTTGGCCTTTCGCGAACTGCTCGATTTCCACTTCAGGGCGATCCACCGGGAAGATGTCTGTCTGTTCTACAGCTTCGCTGTATACTTCAGGAAGCAGGATGTCGATCGCGTCCTGATACAGGCTTTCCACTCCGAAACGAGCTTCGAAGATCGAACGAGGCACTTTACCCTTACGGAATCCAGGAACACTCGCTTTTTTCACTACTTTATTAAAGGCTTTGTCGAGGGCGGACGCAACGCGCTCCGCTTCAACCTCAACGTCAAGAACGCCAAGGTTCTTCTCTATTTTTTCCCAAGTTGCTTTCATTTATGCTTTCCCCTCCAAAATAATTCACGTGGTTGGCGCAATCAGGTATCACGTACCGAATAACCACTATAGTATAAACAACATTATCACCTTTTTCAAGGGTAACCCCTTGCCGGCCGATACCGTAAACGTTTACCAATATAATCTAGTCGTCCATGCCTGCCGCCACAAATTCCTTGAGAGACCGATAGGCCTGCTCATATCGGAAACGCATGGTGTCCGTTATCCCGTACAGCGGCCGAATCTCCTCTTCGCTGCGGATGCCCTTCAGGCTCTCTGATACAATGTCATGCAGTGCCGCCGCCCAAATGTCCAGCGACGAATCGTCTTCCTCGAGCATGGAGGCATAATCTGCCGTACCGTATACCGCCATGACGAACTGGGACCAGAGCTCTTGGGCGAAATAAAATAATGTCGGCTCATGCACTTCAGTCTGATCAGCCACGCGCTCGAGAATCCGAGTAATCGCCAGCGGAAATTCGCTCGGGGTTAACGGCACCGTATCGATATCGATCTCGGCCGGTTCATGGCCCCGCGTAATGACCACACTTCCCTCCGCGCCGCGCTTGCGCAGCGTCTGAAGCACGCGGAACTGCAGCAGCGGATGAAGCGGCGTCTCTTTCAGCCACGTGACAAGCGCCTCGTCGATTTCCGGCCGATCCAGGTAAGCCAGCTGCTCCAAAGCCAGGATCGTCTGCTCGGTTAACGGGCCGTTCATCACGGAAGCCAGCAGCTTATCCGTATATCCCGGATCTTGGGCAACTTTATCGCTGACCATTCTCCGGGTGATTTCCTCTTCGTCGGAATCCTCCTCGATGTCCTGCCCGAGATCCCCCTGCAGCCCGGCTGATTCGGGAAAAGCAGCCTCCAGCCACTCCAGCAGCGCCTCCCACTCCTGGTAGTGACGTTCGTTCTGCCCGCCGCATTTCAGCAAAAACCGAAGGATTTCCATGGCCTCCCCGTATCGTTCGTTTTCCAGCATCACCGTCAGCTGAATCTGATAAAAGTCCAGCGTTTTCGGAAACAGGATGACGTTTTTATCCTCATGTGCTGGGGAGTTTGCGTCCTTGATAAGGACACCTCCTTTCCAATCCCGTTTTTCATAATTTTAGATTATAGCATATGTGCTCCAAGTAAAAAAACAAGGAGGTCACGAGCCCGCTGCGCCGAGGAAAAATCATAAATTTTCATCTTAGGTCAAGGAAAGCAGCGAGCCTTGTGCTATCCTTTCGCCCCCTCTCTTCATTATCATCCAATTCGCTTTCTCTAAAACTTTTTTGTTGAATTTTCCACGCCCATATGTTAGTATATTTTTTGCTTGAAAAAATTG
>NZ_NQLZ01000042.1:0-6462 GCF_002276395.1 Paenibacillus sp. 7541
AAGCACCGCCTAATTGGCGGTGTTTTTTGCGTCCCGTGGGGATGAGAACCCCAAGATGGGGTTCGTCGGAGCATCCGCTTCGGTAGCGCTGCTTCGCAGTCGGCCGTACGGCCGTATCCTATTTTTTATAGGTTAAAACTATAAGGTCGATTGATATTATATATTTCCGATTATAAGAAAAAGATGCCACAATAACGACAACACCAAATATAAAGGAGTCTTGTCCATGGCCAGAAGCCAGATTTGGAAGCCTGAGCAGTATGACAGCCACATGTCTTTTAACACAGTGTACGGAAAGGATGTTATCTCGCTGCTTGCACCGAAAGAGGGAGAGCGAATTTTGGACCTCGGATGCGGGACCGGTACCCTGACAAGCGAAATCGCAGCTGCCGGAGCGCAGGTAACCGGGATGGACAACTCCGCGGAAATGCTTCAGCAAGCCAGAGCAAACTACCCGAACATCCCTTTTATCAAAGGCAATGCCGAGCAGTTCCAGACCAGCATCCGCTATGATGCGGTATTCTCCAACGCAGCTCTGCACTGGGTACAAGATGCATCCGGAGCTTTACATTCGATATACGGGGCGCTTGAACCAGGCGGGCGGTTTGTTGCCGAGTTTGGCGGCAAGGGCAATATTGAAGAGATCTATCAGGCGATCAAAACCGTGCTCGCAGACGATTACGGAATCGATGCCGATAGCCGAAACCCATGGTACTATCCCAGCCCTGGCGAATATGCAGCACAATTGGAAATGGCAGGCTTTCGGGTGAACGCCCTATTCTATTTTGACCGTCCGACTAAACTGGTTGGCGGTGAAGAGGGAATCCTCGTGTGGCTGAAACAGTTCGGAGACAGCTTCTTCACCGATTTCTCTGTGAAAGAGCGGCATCAAGCATTCCAACGGATCAGCGAGATCGCTAAAGCCCATCTGTGGCATGCGGATAGCTACTACGGTGATTACAAGCGGCTCAGAATAGCTGCTGTTAAACCCCATTAGAAACGGGCTGTTGATTTTTCACGGAGATTGGTTATAATTATGAAAAACTTGAGCACGACATTTCTATGATTGGGAGAGTAGTCGCCAGCCTTAGTCCAAGCGAGCCGGAGCAGGTGGGAACCGGTACAAGACTGTCGATGAAGCGGGCCCAGGAGATGGTCTTCCGAACTATGTGGTAGGAAGTCCCGGCTTACCCCGTTACAGGTTATTGAAGCGGTCAGACACAGCTCGTGTCTGACAACAAGAGTGGTACCGCGAGCATAGCCCTCGTCTCTTAGGAGATGGGGGCTTTTTTGCATGGATGCGGACGCTCCTCAGGATCGACATTTTATCTAGACATAGGAGGATATTACAATGCTGAGTCAATGGATCATCCGTGAACTGGAGCAAGCGCTGGACCAAGTATGCCTCGCTGCCGGCACAGCACGACCGGAGTCGGTCATCGCCCGGATCGAGCAGCCCGCGAACATCGAGCATGGAGATTATTCCACCAATATCGCCATGCAGCTTGCCAAGCATCTGCGTCAGGCTCCGCTGCACATCGCCGAGGCGATCAAGAACGAATTAAACAAACAGGACGCCTTCAAACATGTAATACATACGATCGACATCGCCGCCCCCGGCTTCATCAACCTGCGTATCAATTGGCGCGCCTGGGCAGACATGAGTTTTGCGCTGCCAGCCACAGCGGATGAGAAGGTGGTCATCGAACACACCTCCATCAATCCCAACAAGTCCGCCCATATCGGCCATTTAAGAAACGCCTGTATCGGCGACACGCTCGTCCGCCTGATGAAAAAAGCCGGGTACCGTGTCGAGGCCCACAATTATATCGATGATCTCGGCAACCAGTTGGCCGACACCGTGGTCGGTTTGCTGCATACGCCGCTGGCGAAAGCGCATAGCCGGTTCGGGGATTACTGCTGGGACATCTACTCCCTGACTAACAAAGCATATGACACGACGCCGGAGCTTGCACAGAAAAGAACCGAGGTGCTTCACGAGCTCGAAGAAGGCAACGGCAACCTTGCCTGGATGGGCCTGCTTGTTGCGGAACGAATCGTGAAAGAACATCTTGAGGAAATGAAACAATTCGGCATCCACTATGACCTGCTGGTATGGGAAAGCAGCATTGTCCGCGAGGGCTTCTGGTCCTCTGCCTTCGAGCAGCTAAAGCACACCCCGAACTTCTACCAGGAGCAGACAGGCAAGCTGGCCGGCTGCTGGGTACTGAAGCAGGAAGTCGAGGCAAACAGTGAATCTCCGGAGTCAGAGTTCAGCGCTGAGAAGGTGCTGGTGCGTTCCAATGGGATTTTGACATACACCGCCAAGGACATCGCTTATCATCTCTGGAAGTTCGGCCTGATCAACAAAGACTTTATGTATCAAAAATTTACGGGAGACGTGTGGAGCACGGGCCGTCACGGGAATCCACACAGCTTCGGTAAAGCCGATATCGTCATCAATGTCATCGATTATCGTCAGCAATATCCGCAGGCGATGGTCAAGCAGGCACTCGAAAGTCTGGGCTATGCGGAGCAGGCTGAGAAGCTGCATCATGTCAGCTACGGCGTCGTCTCTCTCAGCCCTTCGGCAGCAGCCGACCTCGGAATCGATGTCTCGGATGGAAAATCTTCTTACGCGATGTCCGGCAGACAAGGCGTCGGCATTAAAATCGCCCATCTGATCGATCAGATGGAGCAGGTCATCGAGACGAGCCGCTCGGACAAAAACGGCCTGTCCAGCAGAGAAATCGCCATCGCTTCGATTCGCTACTACCTGCTTCGCTTCGCCCTGCAAACGGAAGTCGTATTCGATATGAAGCAAGCATCGGAAATTTCGGGCAACACCGGCGTCTACCTGCTCTATTCCTATGCCCGCTCGCTCAGCGTATTGAACAAAGCGCATCAATCCGGAGTCACCCCAGCCTTGCCTGAGACGTTCCCTGAACTTGAACAGGCTGAGCATGCACTTCTTCGCCATATGAGCACATGGCAGGATACCCTGCATACGGCAAGCCGGGAGCTTGCGCCTAACATGATATGCAATTACGCTTATGAGCTGGCTTCCCTGTTCAATAATTTCTATGCTGCATGCCCGATTCTGAAAGCTGACGGCGATGTGCTTCAGCTCCGTCTCTGGCTGACCGCCCGCTTCAAGGACACGTTGGCCGAAGCCTTGGACGTGCTTGGAATGCCCACCCCTAGCCGGATGTAAATATAAGAAAAAAGAAAAGCCGTCCCATTCCGTTTCAGGAATCGGGCGGCTTCTGTCATCTATTTATTGAAGGCCTCTGACCGTCAGCTTCACCTTAAATCCGCCAGGAGCAGCTTCTTCATCGAGCAGCCAGTTGACCGCAAGCGCCGTTTTCAGACGGGTCAGCTGATTTTCTTGAAGATGAAGCCCTTCAATCACCCCTTCACCGACCGTAAAATCCGTCTCCGAGCTGATGCCAAAGGACTCCTCCAGCCACATTTTCAAGCCGTTGCGCGTGTTGAATGTAATCTGATAGCCATCCGTAATGGCTTTCTCCAGATCCTCACCATGCTCCTTCGCGTAAGGAATCCATTCATCATAATGAAAATGCTCCGCCTCTGCGGCAGCCAATTGGGCCAGATCTTCTGAACGAACAGCCTCAAGCAGTTCATCCGACGTCAGGCCGGATTTACGCGCATGCTCCAATAGAATCGCCGTGCGCTGTGAGATTTTGACTAGCGACATACGTATGTACTCCTCTCCCTGATATAATAATTTCGAATTTCTACTATATAAATATAAAGCTATAAGGCATTCAAATATTGATTCTACCCTAATATCTTTCCGGGGCATAGGCATGCTTTGACAGTCATCGTGTAAAAATATTGCAAAGCTCGTGGAAAACACGAAAAAACCGCCACAAAGGGCGGTTGACAAGCAATGAGTCCTGTATTTATGGTCAATACTCTTTTGGAGATCTCGCTTGGCGTGCTGCTGATACCAGCATGCCGAGCAGATAGATGATGATGAACAAGCCCATGAATCCAGCGGAATAACGATACATGACAGCATAGTCCGTAGCGGAAGCGATCGCTCCCAGAAGCACCGCCCCGATGGCTACGCCAAAGTCGGTGGAATTGTAGAACATACTGTTGGCCGCGCCATACTGCTCAGGCGAACTGCGGCGGATCATCCAGGCTTGAATCGTTGGCTGAATCGCACCAAAGCCAAGGCCATAGAGCAAAGCCGACACGATCAGCATCCCGAGTGTCGTTGTAAAAGAGAGAACCACCATGCTGGCGACAACCATTGCAGCAGCGGGAATCAGAACGGCCGCATGCCCCCTGCTGTCAAAAATTCGGCCGGATATCGGACGGATCACAATAATGGTAATCGCGTTGAACAGGAAAAACAGGCCTACCTGCGGCAGATGGACAATCTCTCCATAGAGCGCAATGAAGCTTAGCAAACCGCTGTAGGTGATCGCCAAAATCACATTTAATAACGCCGGGAACAAAAGCTTGCGGTTAAAGCCGCGGGCTTCTCCATCTCCTTCCTGCTTCTGTTCCATGGCTGCGTCTGCCCTCGCCTTATCCCGCGCTGAACTTCGGGAAGAAGGCGGCAAGGCCCGCGTCAGCAAGAGAAGGGGAAGCATCATCAGGACGACAGCGGAACCTGCCAGCGTCAGGGTACCGAAACCAAACTCCCCCATGACGTTTAAACCGATCATCGGACCAACGGACATGGCCATACTGGTCGATAATCCGAAATAACCGATGCCTTCCCCCATCCGCCGCAGCGGAATCATCTGGGATACCAGCGTGGGCAGAATCGTACTGGCAATGCCGAAGCCAATGCCATACCCCACGCGAATGATCAGCAGCCCCTCGACAGAACCGGGCAGGCTGCTCAGCGCTGTTGCTGCTGCTGAAATGATCAGACCGATGAACAGCAGACGGTTCGAAGACATCCGCTTGAGCAGTACCGCAGCCATAAAGCGCGTGGCAATAGCCGAAGCGGCAAAGACGCTGGTGACCAGACTGACCTGCAGGTCCGTGGCGGATAGCTCATTTTTGACATAAGAGGAAAACGAGGACAACAACATGTGCAAATTTAAAAACAACAAAAAAGAAGAGACCGTTAACGAAATAAACGATCCCGTCCATAATGGCTCACGCTTAGTATTCGATTGCATTACATTTCTCCCACTCTCTACGATCTATATCATCTCTAAATAGTTGCAAAAACTACGATTCCCGCCGCTCCAGCTGCTCCCCGATATGCCGATGGATTCGATCCAGCAGGTCTAGCAGAATGCGATACTCTTCATCAGACATGCAGCGCTTCACTTCGTCCGTGATCCCTTTCTCGATGGGCAGCGTTTCCCGGATGAGCGCCTTCCCGCGTTCCGTGCTGAACACGACAAACGATCTCCTGTCCTGCTTGCCTGTCTCTTTGTAAATCAAACCCTTGCTCTCCAGAAGGTCGAGAATTCGCGTCGTGGTTGGTTTGTCCTTGCCGCAGCGATCCGCAATCTCTTTCTGAATCAACCCCTCAGCCTGATCGATCTGATAAAGGACGGACCACTGCTCCGGCGTAACATCATAGTCCTTGATCCGATGCTGCAGCAAAGCAGCGATTCTCCGGTAAGTCATGCCCATGATGAAGCCGACCGCCAATTCCTGCTCGCGATGCTCGTTCGTCATATAAAACTCCGTTCCTTCCTGCATTTTAATGATCACCATCATTATAGTTGTTGAAGCAATTATATTCAAGCTAACTATTATTGTCAAAAGGACATCACGCAACACTATCATTTACTCCTGCTGGTCATTGGCGCATGCATCGACTCGACGAGGACTTGGATCTCCGCTTCCTAATGCCATAAAAAAACCGCACAATTGTGCGGTTTTTTACTGTACTTGGCGTTTTGTTATATATGGCGAATCTTAATCACTGGAACTGTATAAAAACGTAAAGAATTGTACCAATGACAGATAAGGCCATCATCGATAGAGAAATCATATGCTTTTGAGAACTGCGAATGTATCTCCATTCGAATAGGGCTCGGACACCGAACACTAGGGCAAGTAATACACCTACCCAAACATAATGATAAGGAGGTTCTTTAACATAAATAGCTGACAAAATGATTACAATTGCTGCAATAACGAAGAACCACCTGTACGGGACAATACCATCCGTGTCTGATATCTTCTCGTCTGTTTTTCGGATCGTTATATCCAGAATCAGTTGAATAACAGCGGCCAGAAATAATACAACAGTGAAATGATAATGCATTAGAACTCATCCACCTTCTTTTACCATTTATTCAACTATACTACAATGATAAATCGTTTTCCATGATCAACAGACATAAGCACCACACTCGATGTTTTGACATAGATTTGATCCTCTTCGGCCCCAAGCGCCTAGGATCAGCTACTCCCTGAACCAAAGGGATAATGATGCTAGAGGGGCGGTGCCCC
>NZ_NQLZ01000043.1:0-47549 GCF_002276395.1 Paenibacillus sp. 7541
TAGGTATGTAATTGGTTTTTTGAAACAGTGACGAAGATTATTATATCGCATTTTGGAGAAAATTCAAAGCCTTTTTTTATTCATTATGGGAGCCCGAATCAGAGCCCGTTCCATGGGGTAATATGTAAACAACATGACAGCGAACAAGGAGCGTGAATGATATGAAACAACTGCTGTCCTCCCTGTCCTATTTCAGCATCTTTTTTGCTCCCTTTATATTCCCCTTCCTCGTATGGGTTCTCTCGGACAACGCCTATATAGCCCGGCATGCGCGTCATGCGCTCCTCTCCCACCTGATTCCGGTTATTGCGGCCATCCCGCTTATCTACCTGATGTTTACCGCTGAGGTGCTCGGTTCCGTCATTATGTATCTGATCCTGTTTGGCCTGATTTATTTTCTGACTTTTGTGTACAACGTTCTGAAGGGGGTTCAGGTACTACGCGAATACGTTTAACGCGATCCCCCTAATATAATAAAAGCCTGGCGACTTCTGTCACCAAGCTTTTTCCCCGCATATTCTGCGTTCTTACATATGCATTACATCCAGTTCGTGCCTTCGCTCAAACGCTGGTTCAACTGCTCGTACAATTGGCCAAAAGAGAGCAGCTGCTGCTTGAATGCATCCCGATTCTCCTCGGCAGTGGCCGTCGTACTGTTCTCGAACGCTTCGTCCGTCGCGTCCTCATAAGCGCTGTGCATACTGTTGTCATACCAATCTACCTCCAGGCTTGCATCACTGCGAACGAGCTTGACCAGCTCATAGCCGCCCAGAGGAGCCGAAGGCGTCAAGTAAGCGAGCAGGACGCTGTCTCCTTCCGTTGCCGGGTATACCTCAACCTCCGCGCAGGGCGCTCCATTCATTTCGGTAATCCGGCGAATTTTGACATCCTGTATCGTATACATCTCTGCATTCTCCTAACTATCGCACTGCGGACAGCACGGTTTAATATTGTTGTTCCAGACCCGGAATCAGCCTGAACTGCTCCATCTGCTTGCGTGTCTCTTCGGTTCCAAACCGGTAAATCGTCCGGTAGACCCGATCCAGCGAATCCTGAAACAGGGCGTTATTGCTTTGCTCCGGGGTGTCCGGCCATGGAAACACATAACCGGGAAAAGCTTCTTCCTCCTTCTCCTGCATCATGTCCAGCTCGATCCGAACTTGATCCGCCTCTTCGGGTGTCGCTTCAATCTCCCACTCGTAGGAGGCGTCCCCTTGCTGATTCATCACGGATTTGCTTTGAACGGAAACATAATATTTCTGTTTGTTCATGGACGGTTCACTCCTTTGTTCTACATTCGTCCTCCTCCCTAGTTTTCGTAAAAGGACAGACATTTTATGCCTTGCTTCGGCATATATCTGTATCACTTTCCCAAATAACCCCTTAAAGAAGGACAACGTATGACAAAGTGAAGAGAGGATGAGCCGTCATGTGCGGAATAACCGGTTTTATACAATGGAGCGGCGACTTGACCCAGGATTCGCAGCTGCTGGTCAAGATGACAGATAGTTTGGCCCACCGCGGACCTGACGGATCAGGCACTTGGATTTCCAATCCCTGCGCTTTTGGTCACCGCCGTCTTAGCGTGATTGATCCCGAGAATGGTGCCCAGCCGATGATCATTCATAAAGAAGAGGATGTATATGCCATTGTATACAACGGGGAGTTATATAATACGGCAGAGCTGAGAGCCGAACTGGTTGCGCGGGGACATCGGTTCCAGACCCAGTGCGACACGGAGGTACTGCTCGTCTCTTATATGGAGTGGGGACCGGATTGCCTTGAGAGGCTGAATGGAATTTTTGCCTTTGCCATCTGGGACAGCGTCAGAGAGCAGGTTTTTTTCGCGAGAGACCGCGTGGGCGTAAAGCCGCTGTTCTACAGCTACAAGGACGGCACGCTGATCTTCGGCTCCGAACCGAAAGCGATCCTTCAACATCCGAAGGTGGAGCCTGTCGTCGGTGCAGAGGGCTTGGCAGAAGTGTTCATCATCGGGCCTGCAAGAACCCCGGGACATGGCGTCTACAAGGACATATCCGAGCTGCGTCCGGGCTGTGCAATGATCTTCAACCGGGAGGGTCTGCGAAAATATAGCTATTGGAAGCTCGAAAGCAAGCCGCATGAGGACGATGTCGATCAGACGGCCCGCCATCTCCGCGATCTTCTGAGCGATACGGTGGAGCGACAGCTGGTATCCGATGTACCGGTCTGTTCGCTGCTGTCCGGCGGTCTGGATTCAAGCGCCCTGTCTTCCCTTGCCGTCGACTATTACAGCCGAACAGGGCAAGGCCAGGTCCATACGTATTCTGTGGACTATGTGGACAATGATAAGTTTTTCCAGTCCCATTCTTTCCAGCCCGGCGCCGACGCCCCCTGGATCAAACGCATGAGCGAGGAGCTTGGCACGCAGCATCACTGGATTGAATTTGACACACCGGAGCTTGTTGAAGCGCTTGATGCCTCAACCCGTCAGCGCGACCTGCCAGGGATGGCGGATGTCGATGCCTCCCTCTTCCTCTTTTGCCGCGAGATCAAGAAAGGCGCCACCGTTGCCATTTCCGGCGAAGCAGCAGACGAAATTTTTGGCGGATATCCATGGTTCCACCGGGAGGAAATGCTGAATTCCGGTACCTTCCCATGGTCGGTTGCACCTGACATGCGGGCAGGACTGCTCTCGCCAGAGATCCGGGAGTGGATCAAGCCGCTTGAATATCTCGGGGACCGATACTCCGAAGCTGTGGCCGAAGTTCCCGCACTCCAGGGCGAAACCGGCGAACAGCAGAAAATGCGGGTCATGTCTTACCTGAACATTACACGCTTCATGCCTACGCTGCTGGATCGTAAAGATCGGATGAGCATGGGCGTGGGCCTTGAAGTTCGGGTGCCTTATACCGATCATCGGCTAATTGAATATGTATGGAACATTCCATGGAGCATCAAAACGGCAGGAAACCGTGAGAAAGGCATCCTTCGCAAAGCGCTTGAGGGCGTTCTGCCCGATGACGTGCTGTATCGCAAAAAGAGCCCTTATCCCAAAACCCACAATCCGAACTATTTGACGGCCGTCAAACAGCAGGTGCTGTCGATCCTGGATGACTCAACCTCGCCGCTGCTCCCGCTGATTGATAAGAAAAAAATTCGCGAACTCGCCTCATCACCGGACGCCTCCTCCAATTTGCCTTGGTTCGGCCAGCTGATGTCGGGCCCCCAATTGTTCGCTTATTTGGCCCAGGTGCACTTCTGGCTGAAGGAGTACAATGTCGCGATCCGGTAACATCCATAAAACCACAAAAAAGGCCGGGGTATTGAGCAGTTAGGCTCATTCCTCGACCTTTCCCTGTCTATATGATGCTAAAGTGGCTAGCGGACGCAAGGGGCGTGAGACCCTTCCGGTCCGGATAACTTCAGCTCTCCTGCAATTGAGCCACAAGCTGACGCAGCGCTGCACCCCGATGGCTGATCTCCTGCTTTTCCTCCACGCTAAGCTCCGCCATCGTTTTCTCATGGCTTGGCAGGTAGAACAACGGATCATAGCCGAAGCCACCGCAGCCCGCCGGCTCCGAGGTAATCCAGCCCTCGACGGTGCCCTCGGTCTCAATCTTGGTGCCGGATGCCGGATCATACAGCACGAGCGCGCATACGAATCGTGCCGTGCTGAGCAGCGGCTGCTCCGTATCTTCACCAAGCTTCAGCTTCTCCAGCTCCGCAAGCAGCTTGTTGTTATTCTCCTCGTCGTTGCCATGTTCCCCGGCGTAACGGGCAGAGTACACCCCCGGCTCTCCGTTCAGAGCATCGACGCACAGGCCGGAGTCATCGGCCAGCACCGGAAGCCCCAGCGCATCGCCAACCGCCTTTGCCTTCTTGTAAGCATTCTCGGCAAAGGTTGCGCCATCCTCCACCACGTCCGGCAATTCCGGATAATCATACATGCTTTTGACGGAAGTTCCAAATGCAGCGAAAGCATGGGAAAATTCCTTAACTTTGCCTTGATTACGTGTCGCAACAATTAGTGTGTCTCCAAGCTTCAGCTTCATTTGTTATCTTACACTCCCACTCTTGACTGAACCAATTTTATCGGCAATCGGACCAAGCGCTTCCTGCTGACGGCGGATCAGTTCCCGAATCCCCTTGTCACCCAGCTCAAGAATCTGGTCAAGCTCCTCGCGGGTGAACGGGCTTTCTTCACCGGTACCCTGCACCTCGACAAAGTTGCCGCTTCCTGTCATCACCAGATTCATATCCACCTTGGCTTTGGAATCTTCCTCGTAATTGAGATCAAGAAGGGCCTCTCCACCGGCGATGCCTACACTGACCGAAGCCAGATAATCGGTGATCGGAAATACAGGCAGCTTATGCTGTTCCACAATTTTGTTAACCGCAATGGCAAGCGCAACGAATGCCCCGGTAATGGAGGTGGTGCGCGTACCGCCGTCAGCCTGAATCACATCGCAGTCCAGCGTAATGGTACGCTCACCAAGTGCATGCAGATTCACAACAGACCTGAGAGCTCTGCCGATCAGCCGCTGAATTTCCATCGTCCGGCCGCTGAGCTTTCCACGATTCGCTTCCCGTTGATTCCGGGATTGCGTAGCGCGCGGCAGCATCGAATACTCTGCCGTTACCCAGCCCTTTCCTTGTCCTTTCAGAAACGGAGGAACCTTCTCGTCGACGGTTGCCGTCACCAGCACCTTCGTGTCCCCCATTTCGATGTACACGGAGCCTTCCGCATATTTATTCACATGGGTCGATAAATTCATCGGGCGAAGCTCATCGCTCTTACGTCCGTTAGATCTCATGTTTTCTGCCTCCTACTTCATATCGCAATCCTGATTAGCATTCCCTATTCTACCAAAGTGCAGGCACAAAAGCACCCTCTGGACGGATGGCTTGCTTAAATGGAAATTTCGTTGATGCGCTCAGGACGGGTGACAGGTTCGCTGTAATTCAGGCTGTCGGTGCCGACCACCTCTGCCAGATCATTCATGCGGATTTTCACTTTGGCATTCTGTGCGTTCTCCGACACCGTCAGCACAACGGCCTGCAGCAGCTCCGAAGGAATCGGGTCTCCCTCCATGAACATGTCGTCCTCAAGCGCAACCGTCACCAGGCCGTCCTCTCCCTGCTCAACAGAAGCTACGGCGGCATCCCCGGATATGACACTCTCCAGGCCATCTCCCGGCTGCGGCCCCCGGATCAGCTCATTCAGCGCTGCTTGAAGAGCGCTTTGCCCTCTTGGAACGAGTCGGGTTACCGGCACATAGTACTGAATTCCCTCCGGCGTCACCGAAGAGAAGTACACGGTTACCGGTGTAGAGGAGGAGTAGATCGCATCGTCCGCTTTTTGAAGATTGATGCCCAGTGCTCTGGTCAGCGGCCGGTCAAGCGGTGTCCCGTTCACCGGCATCTCCGTCAGCTTCACACCGTCCACCCAAATCTGCAGCTGTTCAATCCCTTCCTGTCCGGTGAGCGTCCAGGTCAGCGCCTCCAGTATCCGCCGTTCCTCCTGAGCACTGTAGCTTGCAAACGCCGGGTTAAACTCGACCAAGGCCAGCTTGTTCTCCTCATCTACGGTAACATTGTTGACTTGCGTTCCTGGCGGCAATACCCCCTGGAAGCCTGGCGGTATATAAGCGGCGTATCTTCCTCCCTTGATCAGCACTTCCAGCGCGCTGCTCATGCTATCCGAGCCTTCCTCGCTCGGGATTCCCATCGTAACAGGCACCAGCATTCCACGGTTGTCCGTCAGATATACGGTCGTCTGCTCGCCAATCTCCCCTTGGGTTGCGGCCGAACCGATGCCGTTCATCATTTGTTCCTCCACTTGAGCCGGCGGCGGGTCGATCGCTTCAGACTGATTGCCTCCGAATGGACCGCAGCCGGATATCATGATCGGAACAGCAAGGAGCCCGGCGGCTGAAACTCTGCGCAGTGATCTCTTACGTGTCATGTATTGTTCCTCCCTAAATTTTGTACAGGTTGTACTCCTATGTATACGAGCCCTTTTCAAAAAAATACCCTCGTTCCCCTGTTTTCTGGACAAAGGGGTTGTGAAAAAAGTACAATCTTCAGTAAGCACCATCATTCAAACGAAGAATTCAATGAGGTGAGATCATGGCGGATACAAACATCCCTTACAGCCTGAACAGCAAAAAGGTAGCTGAAGCCACCTGGAAGTTGCTCGAAGAGCGGGGGGTTCACACCGAAGAGATCGCGGAGCTGGTTATGGTGCTTCAGAAGAAGTATTATCCAGACCTCTCGATGGAAGAATGTATCGAAAATGTCGAGGCCGTACTCAGCAAAAGAGAAGTCCAAAATGCCGTGCTGACCGGCATTCAGCTTGACATTCTGGCAGAGCAGGGCAAGCTGTTGTCCCCGCTCCAGGAATTGCTAGCCAATGACGAAAGCCTGTACGGCGTGGATGAAATTCTGGCCTTCTCCATCGTCAATGTTTATGGCAGCATCGGCTTCACGAATTACGGGTATATCGACAAGCTGAAGCCGGGGGTGCTTGAACGGCTGAACGATAAATCGGAAGGCATCGTAAACACCTTCCTCGACGACATCGTCGGCGCGATTGCAGCCGCAGCCAGCAGCCGGATCGCCCACCGCAAGCAAGAGGACCATGAAATTGAAGAAGGCGAGCCAACCGCCCCGGAACAGGAGTAACAGCCAGTGCAACTGCCCCTAACGAGCAGCTGCTCTAAGCAAGCCTATGTACCGGCGTCGCCTGAAGCCTTAAAGCAAGTATAGAACGTCAAATAAACCTCTGATGATCAGAGGTTTATTTGTTTATCTATTCGAAGGCAAAGCCACCTGCTTGTCGAACGATCAGATCGGCGAGATTCCCCATATCTCCGACGCATACCGATGAATGGTGGCATCACTGGAGAAATGGCCTGCATGCGCGATGTTCTTCACCGCTCTGGCCATCCAGGCGGAACGATCGACATAAGCGTGGTCCACAGCCGCCTGCGCCGCTAAGTAACTATGAAAATCCCCCAGCACAAAAAATTCATCGTTATGATCCAGCAAGGACTGAGAAATAGCGATAAACTCCTGCTCCTGGGCACAAAACGGACCGGGCTGCACCAGCTGATCCACCACCCTTGAAATGTCCGGCATCCGCTCGTATATTTCCCGGGCTGCATAACCGCCGTCCCTGTAATAAGACAGCACCTGTTCGGCCCGAAGGCCAAACAGAAACATGTTGTCATCGCCCAGCAGCTCATGCATCTCCACATTCGCCCCATCCAGTGTGCCAATGGTCAAGGCGCCGTTCAGCATAAACTTCATATTGCCCGTGCCGGAGGCTTCCTTGCCAGCCGTCGAAATCTGCTCGCTCAGATCCGCTGCCGGGATAATCCGCTCTGCCAGGGAGACCGAGTAGTTCTCCAGAAATACGATGCGCAGCTTCCTGGAAACATCAGGATCGCTATTGACCGCATCCGCGACATTGTGAATGAGCTTGATGATGTTTTTGGCCAAATAATAACCTGGGGCCGCCTTCGCTCCGAATATGACGGTTCGCGGAACAACCTCAGCTGTCGGGTCGTCCTTGATCATGTTATACAGATGCATTACCCGCATAATGTTAAGCAATTGCCGCTTGTATCCGTGCAGCCGTTTCACCTGAACATCAAAGATCGAGTCCGGGTCCACGGTAATCCCCTGCTTGTCGAGGATATAGTCGGCCAACCGAAGCTTGTTATGCCGCTTGATCTCCTGAAGCTTTTCTTGAAAAGAAGCATCATGCTGGAGCGGCTCCAGCAAGCGAAGCTGACGCGGACTTAACATCCAGTCCGTTCCGATCGCTTCGACAATCAGACCGCTGAGCGCAGGGTTGCAATACAACAGCCAGCGGCGATGGGTGATGCCGTTCGTTTTGTTGTTGAAACGTTCCGGGTAGATCTGGTAGAAAGGCGCCATCACCTGGCTTTTTAGCAATTCGGTATGCAAGGCGGCCACGCCGTTCACACTGTAGCTCCCGGCGATTGCCAGATGCGCCATCCGAATCTGTTCGCCTTCGATGATAGCCAGCCGTGCGATCCGCTCCGGATCGCCGGGATAACGGTCAAGCAGCATCGCGCAGAACCGCTTGTTAATCTCCTCAATTATCATGTACACACGGGGAAGCAGTTCTCTGACCATGCCGACCGGCCACTGCTCCAGTGCCTCGCTCAGCAAAGTATGATTAGTGTACGACACCGTCCGTCTTGTAATGTCCCACGCTTCCTCCCAGCCAAAGCCGAGCTCGTCAATCAACAGCCGCATCAGCTCGGGAATGACAAGTGTCGGATGGGTATCGTTAATATGCACCGCCACATAATCCGGCAGCTCGCGGTAAGGCCGACCCAGCTTGGCAAAGGTGCGGAGAATGCTCTGGATGCCCGCCGAACAGAGAAAATACTGCTGCTTCAGCCGAAGCAGCTTCCCTTCATAAGCGGAATCATCCGGGTACAGAAATTCCGAGATCGATTCCACGGAGCGGTTGTAATCCAAATATTGATGATACCCATGCTGGCCTCCCTGCCCGATCCGGCTCATGTCGGTGACGGATTCGGCGCTCCACAGGCGCAGCGTATTCACGCTTCCTTCGCCATAACCGATCACCGGCACATCGTAGGGAACCGCGCGTATCCGCTCCTGGTCAACAGTGCGGAATACGAGCCGCCTGGCTTCCTCCGCGATTTCGACCCGCCCCCAGAAATGCACCTCCACCGCCTTGTCAGCCCGCCGTTCTTCCCACACATTGCCGCGCTGAAGCCAGTTGTCCGGCAGCTCTACCTGATGACCGTCAATGATCTTCTGCTCGAACAGACCATACTTGTAGCGGATGCCGCAGCCATGTCCTGCATACCGCAGCGATGCCATGGAATCCAGGAAGCAGGCAGCAAGACGACCGAGACCGCCGTTGCCAAGCCCTGCGTCCGTCTCCTGCTCTTCGACCGCCTCCCAATCCCATCCGAGCTCGGCAAGTCCGGTCCGCACCATATCCAGCAAGTCCAAATTAAGCAGATTATTGCCGAGCAGACGTCCGATCAGAAATTCCAGCGAAAAGTAGTACACCTGCTTCTGCCCCGTTTCCCGGTACATGCGGTTCGTCGTGGCCCATGGCCGCCCGGCATGCTCCCGAACCATACTGCCAAGCACCTTGTATACATCCCCGGGCGTCGCTTCCTCCACTGCCTTCCCCAATCGGCTGACCAGCTGTTCCTTGAAATGCTGTTTGAATGACTCCTTGTCGTTAAACAACGTCGTTCCTCCTGACCCATCCTATTGGCGGTTAGATTGAGACATCCTTGGCGATCACAAAAGGCTTGCGATAATCGCCCTGCAGCTGATGATCGCGGGAGATGATGACATCTTTGTCCAGGATGACATTCTCAAGCCGGACGTTTTCACCGATGACACATTTTTGCATGATGATGGAATTGTGAATGCTTGCGCCTCGCTTTACCTGGACTCCGCGAAACAGAATGCTGTTCTTCACTTCCCCTTCGATCCAGCAGCCGTTGGCCACCAAGGCATTGCTGACGTCCGCCGTGTCCAAATATTTAGCGGGCACCTCGTATTTGATCTTCGTATGAACGGTCCGCTTGCCAAACAGACTGTCATACGTTTGGGGATTCAGCAGGTTCATGCTGGTCCGGTAATAGCTCTCCAGCGAATTGATCACGGCATGGTAGCCCTTGTATTCATAGGCGGCGATGCTCAGCTTGTGGCGGTTCTTCATAAGGGCATCGCGAAAGAAGTGCTTTCCGCCATGGGCGATGCAGTGCTCGGCAAGCTCCAGGAACAGCGACTTCTCCATCACAAACATCTCCATATATATGCAGTCATGCCGCTGCTCGTAATGAATATCTGCAACGCTGCCGTCCTCGTCAACGTCCAGCCGGTAGCAGAACCGGTGCTCGGGTCTTGGCGAAGGGACGCGGGTATAGACCAGCGTCACATCCGCTTTCTTCTCCAGATGGTAAGCATGGACTGCGTTCAGATCCACCGTGCTCAGATGCTGGCTGCCGGCATGGACGATATGGGAGGCGGCCCCGCGCTCGAAAAAATCGAGATTATTGTTGATATGCCTCAGCTCTCCTGCTGACATATCCGTCTCATCGTTCCAGTCGGGCGGCAGTATGAACAGCCCTCCCCGCTTGCGGTTCATATCCCAGGGGCGCCCCTCGCCAAGATGATCCATCAGGGAACGATATTTCCGCCGCACGAAAATCGCAATATCCTGGATCCCGGCATGCATCATGCTCGACATAATGAAGTCGATCAACCGGTATCTGCCTGCGAACGGGACCGCAGCCCCGCAGCGATAATAGGTCAATTCATTCAGCACATCCCGTTCCCGATCCAGATTAATAATGCCCATCAGCTCTCTCATCGTTCCTGCCTCCTGTTCCTACCCCTGATCCGTGCGGAGCGAAGAGGTCTGAAGCAGCTTCAGCCCCTCTTCGTCTTGTCCGGTAATGAGCGTGATTTCAGCTTCAGCCGCATCCGGCGTCCCGATCACCGCATGGTCTCCGATTTCCATATCCTCCGTGATAATCGCCCGGTGTATCCGCACATTGCGACCGATGCGGGCCTTCGGCATAATGACCGAGTCGGTGATGACGCTCCCTTCGCCGACCTCCACGCCGTAGAACAGCACAGAGCGCACCACCTCTCCGCTAACCGCGCATCCTTCGCTGATCATACTGTTCCGAACGATGCCCTGGGGAGAAATATACTGCGGTGGCTGATTCGGATTACGGGTATAAATGCGCCATCTCGGATCGTTCAGATTCAGCTTCGGCTGAGCAGTCAACAGATCCATATTGGCTTCCCACAGACTCTGAATGGTGCCGACATCCTTCCAGTAGCCGTCAAACGGATAAGCATACAGGCTCCTGCCCTCCCTGAGCATCAGCGGCAGAATATCCTTTCCGAAATCATGGCTTGTATCCGTGAGCTCGGCATTGCGGAGCAGGTAGGACCGAAGCAGCGGCCACCGAAACAGATAGACGCCCATCGACGCGGTCGTGCTTTTCGGACTAATGGGCTTCTCTTCAAATTCGAGAATGCGGTACCTGTCATCGGTGTTAATCATCCCGAATCGGGTAGCTTCCTCCAGCGTCACTTCAATGACCGATATCGTGCAATCTGCCTGCTTCTCCTTGTGATACGCAAGCATGCGATCATAATCCATCTTGTAAATGTGATCCCCGGACAGAATCAGCACATGGTCAGGCTCATACTGATCAATGAACTTCAGATTGCGAAAAATCGCATCCGCGGTGCCCCGGTACCACGTCGTACCGTCTTCGCGTTCATGAGGAGGGAGCACATAAACGCCTCCGCTTAACCGATCCAGATCCCAGTCGCTGCCGACACCGATATACGAATGCAGCACGAGCGGCTCGTACTGGGTCAGCACCCCGACCGTGTCTATGCCGGAGTGGGAGCAATTGCTGAGCGGAAAATCGATAATGCGGTAGGTTCCCCCGAAATAAACCGCCGGCTTCGCCAGCGTTTTCGTTAAGCCTTTCAGCCGCTTGCCCTGGCCTCCGGCAAGCAGCATGGCGACGACATCTTTTTTCTTCATGGCCGATTCTCCTTTAGAGGCGCTTGATCCAGAATCTTAGACAAGAAATCAGGCGGTTGAATGCCAAGAAACGAGCAGCACTTGCTTGCAAAAAGGACGGGGCATCATGGAGATGCATCAGACTGAAACATGGGGCTTGAGACGTTTGAGAGCGTTGCTTAAAGAGGAAAGGTATTCAAGTATATGCGAGAGAAGCGGGAACTCTGACTGCGAGATTGACAATGATTCGAAAATCGGATACGTAAAAAAACCGCCTGCGCTACGCATGAGAAGTCAAACGTGCAAGCAGGCGGTCAGTTTTTAGTTCAGTCGCTCACGGTAAAATAAAGCGCGCCGCCCGTGCCTTCGGCCATCCGGGCGTTATGGCGCCGGGCCAGCTCGGCGAGATGGGCCAGCGCTTCGCACATGGCGAAGCGCAGCTGATGGATGCCGAGCGAGTCGCCGAAGAGGGCGGTGCATACCTCGTAGGCGGTCAGCTGCCCGGCCTCGCGCAGCAGGCCGGCGATGTGGGCCAGACGCTCCTCGTGGTGCTCGAGGAGCGCGTCGATCCGTTCACGGAAATGCGTGAACGGGTTACGATGTCCGGGATATGCCGTCCGGACATCCAGCTCGCGCAGGCGGCGCAGCCCGGCCAGGTAGAGCGCCAGCGGCGCCTCATCGCTCCCGGGCAGCAAGCTTACGTTAGGCGAGATTTGCGGCAGCACGGCATCGCCGCACAGCAGCACCCCGCGGTCGGCATCATAGAATGACAGATGCCCGGGAGCATGTCCGGCCGTTTCGATCGGGAGCCAGCGGCGATCGCCCATATGAAACGGTCGCCCCGCCTCCAGGAAGGAGACGTCCGGCTGCGGCGTGACCTGGGCGTTAAAGCCCTTGAGATGGGCCGGAAGCTCAGCCAGCCGGTGCTCCGGCATGCCGTGAAGACGAAACAGCGACGGAAGCGCCGTCTCCATCGCGGAATTCGGCCCCCACATCAGCATCGCTTCCTGGTGCGCACGCCGCGACATCCATACACGGCCCCCGGAGCGTGCCTGGAACCATCCGGCAAGCCCATAATGGTCGGGATGATGATGGGTCAGCACGATGGAGGCAATGTCGCCTGGCGTAATGCCCAGCTGCGTCAGCGCCGCCTCCCACTCCCGCTCCGAGCCTTCGGTTCGCGGCCCCGGATCGATGATGGTCACGCCCTCATCCCCGCGCAGCACATAGCTGTTCACCCACCGCAGTGGGTTGTCCAGCGTTATTTTCACCTGTGCAAGATGATGCTCCGGCATTTCCTTCACTTCCGGGCCCGGCTCCCGCTGCTGCTTGCTCATGCCTCTAACTCCTCCGTCCACAGACTGTTGTAGGTTGTAGCTCATCTGACTCCATCATAAGCCGGAAACCACACTCATGTACATAGTTTCTGGGGATTAACGTTTCATGCATTCATCGGACCCGTCAAGCCAGCTCCTCGGCGTCTAGCGTGCCACATCTGCCGCCTGACGTACATGCTGCACCGCTTCGGCAGCCGGGATTGTTGTCTTGATCCCGTCTTCACCCATCCACTCAATTTCGCCCGAAGCCGCTCCGCGCCCGACAATGATCCGATGCGGTGCGCCAATCAGATCGGCATCCTTGAATTTGACGCCTGGCCGTTCATCGCGATCGTCGAGCAGCACATCCACCCCTGCCGCCCCGAGCTCGGCATAGAGCTGCTCGGCCAGAGCGCGCTGCTCTTCATCCTTCATCGACACCTGGATGATATGCGCTGCGAACGGCGCAACCGACATCGGCCAGACGAGCCGATCCTCCACAATGCTCTGCTCGGCTACAGCTGCCATGACCCGCGACACCCCGATGCCATAACAACCCATCACAAGCGGTTTCTCCCGGCCATCCGAATCGAGGAAGGTCGCATTCATCGCCTCGCTGTATTTGGTGCCAAGCTTGAATACATGCCCCAGTTCAATGCCGCGATGGAACTCCAGCGCTTGACCGCAGCGCGGGCAAGGTTCGCCCTCTGTCACATTCCGGAAATCCCCGGTAAATTCCAGCGCAAAGTCCTTCCCGGGACGAGCGCCTGTGAGATGGGTATCAATCCGGTTCGCGCCTGTAATCCCTTCAGCCATAGCTGCAACCTCATGATCCACCAAGATGTTTAAGGTCAGGCCGACCGGACCGACAAAGCCGACCGGCGCACCGGCGGCCTGCAGAACCTCGTCCGCACCGGCGAGCTCCACTTGCTCCGCCTTCAGATAGGATTTCACCTTCGTATCATTCACTTCGCGATCTCCACGAACCAGCACGGCGTACAGCTCGCCGTCTGCACGATACACCAGCGTCTTGATGATCTGCTCCGGCCCAGTCCGCAGAAATGCGCTCAGTTCCTCGATGCTTTTAACATTCGGCGTACGCACCTCGGACGGTGCCTGTCCATCGGTACTTGCATGTGGATGATTTCCCGAGCTCCCCGCCGTCCGGCCAGACTCCGCCCGTTCCAGATTGGCAGCGTAATCGCAGGCGCTGCAGGATACGATGATGTCCTCACCGATGTCTGCCAGCGCCATGAACTCATGTGTCTCCCCCTGCCCGCCGATCGAGCCCGCATCGGCTTCAACGGGCCGGAATGTCAAGCCGCAGCGGCCGAAGATGCGCTCATAGGCGGCATACATCGTCCGGTATGCAGCATCAAGCCCTGCCCAGTCGCGATCGAATGAATACGCATCCTTCATCAGAAACTCCCGTCCCCGCATCAGGCCAAACCGCGGCCGCCGCTCGTCCCGGTATTTCGTCTGAATTTGGTACAGATTGACCGGTAGTCTTCGATAAGACGATATTTCATTGCGCACGATCGACGTAATCACTTCTTCATGCGTCGGCCCGAGCACAAATTCCCGCTCCTGGCGATCATGGAGCCGGATCAGTTCGGCTCCATAGGCGCCATACCGGCCGGATTCCTTCCACAGCTCAGCAGGCTGAATGGCAGGCATCCACATTTCTTGGGCGCCGGCGGCATCCATCTCCTGCCGAATCATGTGTTCGATCTTCCGCAGCACCCGCCAGCCCAGCGGTAAATAGGAATAAATCCCTGCCGCAATCTGCCGGATATAGCCGCCGCGAAGCAGCCATTGGTGGCTTCGTGCCTCAGCTTCAGACGGCACATCACGCAGCGTAGTCAGCAATAATTGGCTTTGACGCATCTGTTCTCTCCCCTTTGTATATCATGACTGGATTCATCCCAAGGACAACACAAAAAAAGCACATCCGCCGAAAGGGACGAATGTGCTCGTGGTACCACCCTGATTCAATTCTTGCGCCTAAAAATCCGCAAAGAATCCTCTAGGCGGCGATAACGTGCCGCAACCGTCCGGGATGCCCAGTACCTGGCCAGCCCGGAAAACTACAAGGTAGGAAGCCGGCACCCGTGCGAGGAAGCCTTTCAGCCAGGGGCTTCTTCTCTGGATCGCCGAATGATGCGAGCTTATGTCCTTGATCATCGTTCTTGGTTCCATTCAGTTGTTCATAAATTACACTCCAACTGCCACAAATGTCAAGAGCAAACCGGATCATCCGTATCAGTGGGATATATGCTCGAGCACCTGCCGCAGTATGGCGATGACATGTTCATCTTCGTATGTATAGTAAAACATATTGCCGTCCCTCCGGTATTTCACGAGCTTCAGGCTTCGCAAATAGCTCAGCTGGTGCGAAACCGCAGACTGACTCATCCCAAGCGCCTCCGCGATGTGCCCCACCGGGCACTCTTCCTGAGACAGCATATGCAGTATGCGAATCCGCGTCGGATCCGATATCGCCTTCAGCAATCGGGAAGCTTCGACCGCCTGCTCCTCATCCAGAAGTTCATGGCAGTGTTCCTTCATTCTTCATCCCCTCTTTTCAAGTATCGCCTCCACGATGCAGCGGGCATCCTCAGATACCCCGGCCAGCAGAGCCGACCCGCGGTGCGTTTGCCAAGGAAGACCGACATAGTACAGGCCGGGAACCGGGCTGATTCCCCGGGAATGCTGCACGCCGCCCTCGTCATTCAAAGCCCCTTTCATCTGGAGCCAGCCATAGTCAGAAGCAAAACCGGTTGCCCATACAATATTGCGTACCTGAAGCTCCGAGTCGTCCTCGAATCGAACGCCGCTCTCGCTTCCGCCAACCGTTTTGCCATGCAACTTCACTTTACCGTACTTCATCGCCTGTTTCAATTCATATCCAAAAATGGGATCTCCCTGGCGTTTCAGCAGCTTTCCAACGAATGAAGTGGAGCTTGCCCGAAGCAGCCCCAGCTTGTCCAGCCACCAGAACATGCCCTTGCCGCCCAGAACCATTGGCAAATGACGCGGCCGCTTGCTCATGGACAGATGGGTCTCCCGTGTATGTGACAGCTCGTACGCAATTTGGGCCCCGCTGTTCCCCCCGCCAACGACGAGCACACTTCCAGACTGGAGCTGGGAAGGATTGCGATAAGATGAGGAATGAAGCTGCACAATATCCGCAGGCAGGCTTGCGGCCAATTCCGGAATTCTCGGGGTCTGGAACGGTCCGGTCGCCACAATCACCTGTCTGGCGTGATAATCTCCCTGGGCCGTGTTCACGAGGAAGCCCTCCTCCTCTTGATGCACAGCGAATACCTCAGCCCCGTAGCGGATCGGAAACTCAAACATGTCCGCATATTTCGCCAGATAAGCAGCCATCTCCGCTTTGTCCGGAAACCCGTCCGGATCCCCTTCCAAGGGTAATCCCGGCAATGCGCTGTGCGTTCTCGGGGTAAAGAGGCGAAGCGAGTCATACCGCTCTTCCCAGACCTGCCCATGCCGCTCCCCACGATCCAGCATAATGAAGGGGACGCTCGCTTTCTTCAGCCAATAGGCCGCAGCCATTCCTGCCTGTCCTGCTCCGATAATCAGGGTATCCCATCTCATCTTCCCCACTCCTATTCATATATGTTCAATTGCTCATATATACATATACCATAGAAAAAGCATCTCGGCAACCCGAAGAATCGGATGCAAAAGATGCAGAGAAGGGGCTCCCTATTCATGAAATCGGCTGCGGAAGCGGCTTGGCGGCTCCCCGGTCCAGCGCTTGAACTGGCGGCTGAAGTGAGCGATATTGTGATATCCCAGCCGCTGAGAAATCTCCTCAATCGTCAACGCCGGGTCCATCAGCAGCAGCTTCGCCTTTTTCAGCATTAAAGTGGACATATATTGGCGCGGGGACATCCCGTACACCTCGGAGAACATCCGGTTCACGGACGACAGGCTGTACCCCACCTCTGCTGAGATCGAGGCAATCGTCTCCTGACCGTCTCCATCGCCTCCCGGCTGCCTATCGATCGCTCGCTCGATATATTCGGCTATACGAGCCGCTGTCTGGGTCATCCCATGCGCTGTCCGGTCGCCAACCTGTCTGGAAAGCGCTGCGCTCAAACTCCCGAAAAGCTCAAACATAGCGGACAATGCCATCATTCTCCCCTCTACGCGAGCAGCAGATTCCTGGGCAGTCAGCTCGATCAGTTTATCCAGTGCCGGCCGGATCGCTCTGGCCAGATCGCTGTCCGAGGCATGATAACATGTCCGATTCCGGTGCATAAGCTCGCGGAAGGCCCGCTCGTCCACATCAAAATGAAGGCAATAATACGTCATCCCTTCATCGCCGACAGCCCAGCTCTCATGTTCATCCCCCGGATTCAACAGCAGAAGATCCCCCGGGTGCTGCACGTACGTTTTTCGATTCACGACCGTCTTCTGTGTCCCGGACAGCACGAGATTCACTTCAAACAAGGCGTGCTTGTGACGCGGATAGCTCCAGCTCGGCTCCACCCTTCGCCAGTGAGCGGCAAATACGCGAAAGGTGGTATCCATATCCGGAAGCATGAACTCCCCCTCTCCCATGTTGCGGGCAGTTAAACGCTGCATGGTAATCCCCCTTTATGAATGCGCCTTCATGTATACGAAAACATTTAGTTGATTTGGGTAAATAACGGCATAGTATGGATATGGGAAGCACATCTCTATTATTGATATTATACAGATAAAGCCATATGAATAGAATGCTGTGAAGATGGATAACATCCGCACAGTCTTTCATTATTCCCGAGAAGGAGTGACCATTCATGTCAATCATTCGCAATCCGATTCTGACAGGCTTCAATCCGGACCCGAGCATCTGCCGCGCCGGTGAAGACTACTATATTGCCGTCTCCACCTTCGAGTGGTTTCCAGGAGTCGGAATCTATCATTCCAAAGATCTGAAGCATTGGCGACTCGTGTCCCGTCCGCTCAATCGGCTAAGCCAGCTGAACATGCTTGGCAACCCCGATTCAGGCGGTATCTGGGCTCCGCAGCTCTCCTATCATGACGGTGTATTCTGGCTCATCTATACCGATGTGAAAGTGACGGACGGGCGCTGGAAGGACTGCCACAATTACCTGGTCACCACAGACACAATTGATGGCGAGTGGTCTGAACCGATATTCCTGAACAGCTCCGGATTCGATCCTTCCCTGTTCCATGATGATGACGGCAAGAAATATCTCGTGAATATGATGTGGGATCACCGCAGCGGCCATCATAACTTCTATGGCATCGTGCTTCAGGAATACAGCCCGGAAGAGAAGAAGCTTGTCGGCAAGCGCGAGGTGATCTTCAAGGGAACCGATGTGAAGCTGACCGAAGCTCCGCATCTGTACAAAATTGGCGACTATTACTACTTGCTGACTGCCGAAGGCGGCACGAAATACGATCATCAAGCGACCATCGCCAGATCCAAGCAGCTTCACGGGCCTTATGAGGTTCATCCTGACAATCCGCTGATTTCGTCCTTTGCCGTACCGAGAAACCCGCTGCAAAAGGCCGGCCATGCATCCATTGTGAAAACGCATACCGATGAATGGTTTTTGGTCCACCTGACGGGCAGACCACTGCCAAGACCGGATCAGCCGCTTCTGGATCCTCGGGGATTCTGTCCGCTCGGCCGTGAAACGGCCATTCAGCGTCTGGAGTGGAGGAATGACTGGCCTTATGTCGTCGGCGGCAACTTCCCTTCGCTTGAAATTGAAGGGCCGGAAATTGCTGAAGTTCCATGGGACCCGGATTATCCGGAAAAGGACGATTTCGACAGCAGCGAGCTGAATCTTCATTTTCAGAATTTGCGCATTCCGCTTGGCGAGCATATCGTCTCGCTGACCGATCGCCCGGGCCATCTGCGCCTGTACGGCAAGGAATCCCTGACCTCGAGGTTCACGCAGGCCTTCATCGCCAGACGCTGGCAGCACTTTAATTTTACCGCGGAGACGAAGGTGGACTTCCGTCCGGATACCTTCCAGCAGGCCGCAGGACTAGTGAACTATTACAACACTCAGCACTGGACCGCTTGCCAGATTACGTGGCACGAAGAGAAAGGAAGAGTGCTGGAGCTGTCATCCTGCGACAATTCCGAATACGCTCAGCCGCTGTACGGGCAAGAAATTCCGATCCCGGACGAAGTGGAGTACGTGTATCTCCGCGTAGATGTGCAAACCGATCTTTACCATTATTCATACTCCTTCGATGGAGACAACTGGGTACAGCTTCCGGTAAGCTTCGAGTCCTACAAGCTGTCGGACGACTACATTCGCAGCGGCGGTTTCTTCACCGGAGCCTTTGTCGGCATGCAGTGCCAGGATACGTCGGGGCGAAGCCAGCCAGCTGATTTTGACTATTTCATCTATAAAAGCCATTCCTGATCACGCGCTGTCACCTTGGTTCATCAAAGGTTATACGCTAAAGGCCTGGAGCTCTTGACCGAGCATCCAGGCCTTCTTCATTTGTCAGCAGTTTGAATCCGCAATGATCATTTTGCTTGCATAATCAGCCTTTAACGGAGCCGGCCGCTATCCCTTCCACAATCCGATCGCTCAGGAAGAGGAACATAAGCAGAATCGGCAAAATGCTGATCATGAGCGTCGCGCCAATCGCACCCCAATCCGTTGTATACTGACCAATAAAGTTTTGAACACCCACCGTTAACGTTTTAAACGTATCCGAGCTGATGAATGTATTGACAAAAATAAACTCGTTCCAGTTATAGATCATATTGATGATCGCCGTGGTGGCCAGCACAGAGCCGGTCATCGGCAGCACGATCCGGAAAAACACGCGGTGGACAGAGCAGCCGTCCATCACGGCAGCCTCCTCCACTTCGCGCGGAAGCGAGTAATAAAAGCCGAGCAGAATCATCATCGTAATCGGCAAGTTAAAAGCCGCGTAAGAAAGTACAAGCGACAGCGGATGATCTGTTAATCCCACCCGGTTAAAGAGACTGAACAACGGGATAAGCGTCGAGTGAACCGGAATCATCATCGCCACCATGAACAATCCGAGCACAAGCGAGCTGCCCTTCCACTTCATCCGGGTGATAGCAAAGGTAACAAGGCTTCCCAATATGATCGTCAGCACCGTCGCCGCAATCGTAATCCAGACGCTGTTCAGGAAGTAGACGCTGATGTTGCCCGCGCTCCACACCTTCTCGTAGTTTTCCCAGCGCGGATTCATCGGCAGCGACAAAGGAGGAAGATCAAACACTTCCTGATTGTTCTTCAGTGAAAAAAGAAGCAGCCATACGAGTGGAAATAACTGAAAGGCCGCCACAACAATAAGCACGACATAAAGCAGCAAGTATCCCAGCTTTCCAACCGGCGATCGGGAGCCTGCGTTTTCCGTTCCGAGCCGGGCTGCAGTTGAAGGTACCATATAGACCCCCTCCTTACGAATATTGAATTCTGTCTTTCGTTGCGGTCGCCCGGCGAATGGCCCACGTCACGACAAGGCAGATGACAAGCAGGAAAAATCCGATTGCACTGCCGTAGCCGAAATCGTATGCCCGGAAAGCTTGGCGATACATGTAGGAAGCCATAACCTCACTGGCCCCGTTCGGTCCGCCGTCTGTCATGACATAGATCAGATCAAAATATTTCAAGGAGCCAACCACCGCCAGCACAATCGTTACCTTGAATACCTCCATCATCAGCGGAAGTTTGATTCTCCACGCGATTTGGAGAGAATTGGCGCCGTCGATCTTGGCGGCTTCCTCCAGAGAAGAAGGGATATTCTTCAAGGCGGCGTAGTAAATCAAAATATAAAAGCCCGCATATTGCCACAGGATCGGCACGAACAGTGCATAGAGCACCAGGGACGGTTCCGCCAGCCAGGCCGGCGGATTGGCCACCCCAAGCGATTCCAGCACCGAATTCACAATCCCGTTCGTCGGATGATACATCCGAAGCCACAGCTGGGCAATGGCGACCGAGGATAGCAGCATCGGTATGAGGTAGATTTTGCGGAACAGATTCGCTCCCTTGATCTTGGAAGCCAGCACCATAGCCACAATGAGATACACAATCAAGCTCAGCGCCGAAAATACCGCCAGCAGCAGCGAGTGACCCGCACTGCTCCAGAACATACCATCCATAAGAAGCTTCTGATAGTGAGCCAGGCCGACAAAGGTCATAGCGCCGATTCCGTTCCAGTCATGCAGTCCATAATAAGCCGTAAGCACAATCGGAATATAGACGATGGCCAGAATCAGGAGCAGCGCAGGCAGCACGTACAGCGTGATGATTTTTTTATTTGACATGACTTTATCCAAGTGCTCCCACTCCTTTCTGTACAGGCTTGCAGGAAGTGAAGCCCCCTCCCCGGCACGGACGGCCGGAGAAGGGGTTCCTGCTCCCCTTGGCTGCTTTAAACCTTAGTTCCCCTTGGAGATCGCCGCGTCATGCTCCTCCGCGAATTTCTCCGGAGTGACGGCCTTCCCAAAGAGCGCCTGGATCATATTCAGATGCGTTTCCGCCGCTCCGGCTTCCATCTGAACATCGGCAAACAAGGTGATGCTGCTGGCCTGATTCATCTCATTGAACAGGTCGATATAGAGCTGAGGAAGCTCAAGCGAAGCCGTATCCACTTTCGTAGCCGGGATGACGCCTGCCCCAGTCACGGACTGCTCACCCCACTTGGTGACAAAATATTCAACGAACTTCTTGGCTTCTTCCTTCACAGCCGAGTTCTCCGCGATAAACAATCCGACACCCGGTCCGCCGACCCAGCTGTCCACATTGCCCTTGCCGCCATCAACGGTCGGGAACTTGAAGAAACCGACGCTGTCGCGGAACTCCTGCGGAATATCTTCATTCGTTGTAAAGTTCGGCAGCTCCCACGTTCCCATCATGTACATGGCCGCTTTCCCGTTCAGAAATTCCGACTTGGCTTCCTCGTTGGATAAGCCGTTGTATCCTTTCACAAATGCATTGCTGTCCACAAGCGACTGCACTTCGGCAGCAGCCTGCACCAGCGCATCATCCTTAAAGGAGCCGGCCCCCGTGATCGCTTCAGCCAGACTCTCCTGCCCGCCGATCCGGTCAGCCAGGTACATATACCAGAGCGAGCCGGTCCAGCGATCCTTATTCCCTAAAGCAACCGGTGCGATGCCGTTGTCCGACAGCGTTTTCACAATCGATTTGAATTCTTCATACGTTTGTGGAATTTCCAGCCCATACTGTTCAAAGATCGCTTTGTTGTAGTATACAGGTGCGATGTTAAACTCCAGCGGCAGCGCGTATGTCTTGCCGTCGATCGCATAGGCCTCGGTCGTGCCCGCTACAAACTTGCCGTTGAGTTCCCCGCTCAGCAGGTCATCCACCGGTGCAAACAGATTGCCCTCCACATAAGGTGTCAGAAATCCTGCGGCCCATGTTACGCCGACATCCGGCAGCTCATTCGAGGCTGACAGCACCTTCAGCTTGTTTTTGTATTGCTCGTTATCCAGCACTTCCTGCTTGATCACGACATGGCTGTTCTCTTTCTGGTATTCCTCGATAATCTGGTTGACAATTCGGTTCTGTCCGGCAGAGACGCCAGCCGGCCATAGATGCATGAAGTTCAAGGTCACCTTGTCGCCTTCGCTTCCGCTGCTTCCGGATTCGCCCGAACCGCCGGCAGCTCCGGAATTTCCACCACTAGATCCGCATCCGGCGGCAATGAGTGCCAGACACAACGTCAACAGCAGTACAGTCCACTTTTTCTTGAACACGTTTTCAACCCCTTTTGGATCTTTATTATGAAACCGCTTTAATTCAATTGTAGCAGTGGTTATTTCGAGCGATAAGGTCATGGCGATTGGGACTAATACCACTTTTATTGGATTCGTTCTCCGCGATCGGTTGCTTGCTGGCGATACTGGCTTGGACTCATGTTCTCCTGATCTCGGAACACCTTGATAAAATATTTGGCCGTCTGATAGCCGACCCTCTCCGAAATTTCAGAGATAGGCAGCGGCGTGGCCAGCAGCAGCTCCTTGGCCCGCTGGACTCTGCGCCGGGTCAAATACTCACTGAAGGTGAGCCCCGTCTGTTCCTTAAACAGCACGCTGAAGTAACTGGCGTTCAGATGCAGATGATCGGCTACCTCCTTCATGGACATGCTCTCATGCAGATGCTCATCCACATATTTAAGCGCCTCCTGGATCTGTGCGCTGTATACCTTCTCCTCCTGCACCGTCTCCAGCAGCTTGGGGTCCACCAGCTGCTCCATGCGCTTGATCCGGTTCTGCTTCTCCTCACGCACCAGGGCCGTCTCTACAGCCTGCACCAGCTTCCCCTTGTCGAGCGGCTTCAGCAAATAATCAACGACGCCGAATTGCAGCGCACGTTTGGCATAATCAAATTCGGAATGTCCGGAGATGACAATGACTACCGGCGGATTCGGCGCCTCGCTCAGCTTCTCGATCAGTTCCAGGCCGCCGATTTCCGGCATGCGGATATCGGTGACGACCAGGTTCGCTCGAAGCTCCGGCAGCATTCGGAGCGCCTCCACGCCGCTTGCGGCTGTCTCGATCCGGCAGCTTCCTGCCGACCAAGCTTCCAGCGTCTTGCGAATCCCTTCCCGTGTTCTCGGCTCATCGTCCACAATCAAGATCGTTTTCATCTTATTTCCCCCTTGCCATCGTTCGGGATTTCAAAGGAAACGGTCGTCCCGCTTCCCTTCCTGCTCTCTACCTGCAACGCGTTGAGCCCGCCTTGCTCAGCGCTGTAATACAGCCCGATTCTGCGGCCGACGTTGGCGAGCCCGACTCCGCTTCCTTTGGATGATTCGGAATGCCCTCTCTCCATCGCCTCATACAGCTGTGCCAACGCCTCCTCATCCATGCCGGGCCCGTCATCCGAGACCGATATCCGGGTATATCCCGGCTGCGCCGAGGGCTCGACGCGCAGCACAACCTTCCCGGGCTCCAGCTTCTGCTCAACACCGTGCAAAATCGCATTTTCCACCAGCGGCTGAATCAGCAGCTTCGGAATCATGATTTTACGGCATCTGTCGTCCGCCTCGATCCGCCAGGATATGCGGTCGAGCAGCCTCATTTTCATAATGGTCAAGTACCGCTCCGCGTGCTCCAGCTCATCGGCGATGGTGACCCATTCGTCCTCGTCCTTCCGGTTGATGACATAGCGGAACAGCCCCGACATCGCCACCACCACCTGAGCCAGCTCCTCTTCTCCTTTCTCCTCAAGCGCCCAGTAAAACGCTTCCAACGTATTAAAAAGGAAGTGCGGATTAATTTGCGCCTGCAGCGCTTTCAGCTCCGTGCGGCTCTGAATAATTTCCTTCTGATATACAACCTCAATCAGTTCATTAAGCGAATCCACCATCTGATTATACGTATTGTTCAGTTCATTGATCTCCATCGTGGAAGAGGTCGCTTTGTTCGGCTTCAGCGTCCCGAAGCGCGCCCCGCGCATCGCCTTGATCAGCTGCAGAATCGGCCGGGTAATCATCGTGGTCAAGATGAAGCTGAATACAAGAAACAGCAAGGCGCCTACAGCCCCGGATACCAAAATCGAGGTCCGCAGCACCGAAATCCCTTCGGTTGTATAATCCACCGGTGTCAGCATCACAATCCGCCAGCCAGTCGCTGCCGACTGTTTGTGCACGGATATATAATCCTCCTTGCCCAGCGTAAGGGTCTCTCCCTCTCGCTCCAGAATATAGGCCGGATCCACATCCTCATGGAAATTGGAGGCAATCATATGTCCCGCCTGGTCATAGAGCAGCATGGCTTCCCGAATATCCGAGGCAGCGCTGGTGTCGGTCAGATCGAAATAGCTCTTCTCCATCCGGACCAGCAAATATCCTCCGTGTGCAAAAGACTCATCAATCAGCCGAATACGCCGCAGCGCGATGACCAGATCCGGTTCCTTCGGGTCCTGCCCGAACCAGTACAGCCGGCCTTGCCCGCTGTCCGCAAGCGCAATCCACTCGCCCGGCACCCGGCTCTCCAGGCTGCCTTCATCGAGCGGGAACAGGCGCCGGTAATCGGTCGTATAGATTTCCATCGAACGAATGCCTGTCGCGTAGGCCTCGTACTTTCGCACCTCCTGCTGCAAAGACTGGCGCTCGCTGAAGCTGATCGGTTGCCCCTCGGTCTCTTGTGTCAAAAAGCGCTGCACCGTCGCGTTCGTGCTCACCTGTGCCGACAGCGTATCCACCTGCTTCAGGGAAGCATCCAGCTTGCCCGCAGCCTGGACAGCGGTCTGCTGAATATGCCGTTCCGCACTGTTCTGAAGCAGTACCGACACCTGGTTGTACACAAAAAAACCGACCAGGGCCAGCACAATGACCATGACCAGCATAAAACCCAGAAAAATTTGATTCCGGAGCGTATTGAAACTCCCAAATCTGCCCAGTCTGTTCATCTCTTCCTTCTCCTTCCCCCTGCTCCGTTGCCGCCCGGCCATCTGTCATCCCATTGCGCGGCCAAGCTCTTACCTATATAGCGAATCAGCACGCGCTTGGGATACATCAAGGCCCTTCGCCTTTGCCTGGTTTATTAAGCCAAGCATCATCGCTATGGCGTTAGCCGAGCTGCTGGCTCACATCGGATACAGCTCCTGATGGCGCTCCAGCACCTTTTTGCATTCTGTGCACAGCCCGCTGACCACTCCGGCATCATTCGCATAATAGGTCAGCTTGCGGCGCTTCCGGCAGCGGCTGCATGGCTGAGTGTCCGCGCTTCCTGACCCTTTGCGCTTTCCTTGCAGCGGGACCACTGTGCCGGATCGGCGCTTCCTGCGTTTTCTTCGGTCCCACAGCACCGCGCCTATCGCGATAGCCCCTATGAACACGGCGATGCTGATCCAGAGTCCGGTATGTATATCCATATCACTTATCCTCCCCATGACGACCTGCCTGTGCTTGCCTGCTATACAGAGTACGCTTGTGAGCACACTCCGGATGTAATTTACAATAACTTACATAAGTCTAGCAAACTCGGGGTGACATTTCTACCTTGGGCATAGCATCCTTGAGCTGATAATGCGGTAAGAGCCCATTTAACCGCCATCTACGCACCTTCACCTGTGCCCTTACATAGAATGAGTTGACTGTATCCCTTAACCTTGTTAGACCACACATACCCGGGCAAGGAGGGGTGACACCATTGAAGGGAAACGACCATAACAGCAAGTTCTTGTTAACCCACCGTGAACGCGAAGTGTTTGAATTGCTCGTGCAGGACAAAACGACTCGCGACATCGCCGGGCAGTTATTTATTAGCGAAAAAACGGTGCGTAACCACATCTCCAATGTGATGCAGAAATTGAACGTAAAAGGACGTTCGCAAGCTGTCGTTGAGTTGATAAAACTCGGTGAATTGAAGATCTGACATCATGTCGGTGCCGGTTTATGGACCGAACACGGCGAAAGCCTTCTTTCCCAGCAAGAACGGGAAATAGGAGGCTTTTTTGTGTTTGTTTCAATGAAAAGAAAATAGCTCAAACTTATAGTATTTCCCCTTGCTTCCTGGTCCAAGTTCGACTATGATGAAGGGGTAAAAATTATTTTCTTTTCAAGTTTTCATATTAATAAAATAATTTTCATAACAAATCTCGTCACCCGCTCGGATCGGGTAATGAAGGAGGCCATTTGATGACACCGATCCTGCATATTATCTCCGTGGAGAAGGACTCCCTTCCCCGTCAGGAAAGGCGGCTGGCCGAATTCATTCTGGCAAACCCCTCCAACATTGTGAACATGGGGATTACAGATCTGGCGGCTGCATGCGAGGTCAGCGCTGCGACGGTGACCCGCTTCTGCAAGAACTTTCAGTGCAAGGGGTATCCTGATTTCAAGGTGAAGCTGTCGGCTGAGATCGCTCATGCCGAAATGGCATCCAAAATGGGTAACACCCGCTATCAGGATATCGTGGCCGGCAAGAATCTGGCCGACATCGTGGAAGCCATTGAGTCCAATCACCTCACCTCCATCCGCGACACCACGCAGCTATTGGACCTCGGACAACTGGAGCGTGCGGTGAACGCCCTATGCGGCGCCAAACGCATTGATCTCTACGGGGTTGCAACCTCGTCGATTGTGGCACAGGACTTCTATCAGAAGCTGGTACGGATCGGTAAGAACTGTACTGCCTTCGCAGATTCCCACATGCAGATTACGTCAGCTTCAACGCTCTCCGAGGGCGATGTGGCGGTTGCCATTTCCTATTCCGGGGAAACCCCGGAGACGATTGACGCACTGACCTGTGCCAAAGACGCCGGCGCCTTCACGATCAGCATCACCTCCTACAGAAGCACCCGGCTTTCCAAACTGTCGGATATCCCGCTGTACTCCTCTTCACTGGAAGAGGGGATGCGCCGCGGGGACATGGCTTCCCGAATTGCGCAGCTGCATATTATCGATATTTTGTTTATGGGTATGGCCAGCCGTGATTTTTCAACATATGTTCCGCGTCTAGAGCAGTCTTATCTGAATGTTCAAAACTACCGCAAGGGCCGAGGAGGACAATAATCATGAATATTTACACATTTAAGGACGATGAAAGCTTTGTAGAAACCGCCGCCAGCATCATTTCCAGCCTGGTGCATATCAACCCCCACGCCAAGCTCGGATTGGCTACCGGAAGCACCCCGGTAGGTTTGTATGCCAAGCTGATTGAGATTCACCGTAAGGGACTGGTCAGCTTTGCCGGCGTAACCACCTACAATCTGGATGAGTATGTCGGCCTGCCAGAGAATCATCCGGAGAGCTACCGTACCTTTATGAACGAGAAATTCTTCAATCATATCGACATCCCGCTGGAACAGACGCATGTGCCTAATGGCAATGCGGAGGATCTGGAGGAGGAATGCCGGCAGTATGACCAGATGCTCGATACATACGGGCCGGTCGATATCCAGCTTCTGGGACTTGGACACAACGGCCATATCGGGTTTAACGAGCCGGGAGACAGCCTGAGCGGAGCAACCCACCTGGTTGAGCTTCAGGAAAAGACACGGACAGCGAACGCAAGATTCTTCCCATCGATTGATGATGTCCCAACCCATGCGATTACAATGGGCGTGGCCAGCATCATGAAGGCTCGTCAAATTCTGCTGCTCGTTCGCGGAGAGGACAAGGCGGAAATTGTGCACCGTGCGCTTAAAGGCCCAATCACTACCCAATGTCCGGCATCGCTTCTGCAATGCCACCCGAATGTCGTGGTGCTGCTGGATCAGGGAGCGGGGAGATTGCTGGTATGAGTACATTCAACAATTCGGTTCAATTGCTGTACGGGAACGTCCTGCTGCCCGATGGACTGGAGCAGGACGGCGTCCTTGCCATCGGCGGGGATTTCATCCTCTATGCCGGACCCGTCTTCGGACTTCCGGAATCGATTCGCAATGCGGCAGGCGAGACGCTGAAGCAGCCGGATGGCTACATCATTCCCGGCTTTATCGACATCCATGTGCATGGCGGCAACGGCGAGGACTTCATGGATGCAAGCCAGGAGGTGCTCGACAAAATCACTTCCTTCCACAGCTCCCAGGGTACCACCGCGATGCTGGCCACAACGATGACCGCGCCTAAAGCAGCGATCGACCGCGTGCTGAAGGAAGTGAACGCTTATCGCCAGCAGGCAATGCCTTACACACGCCTGGAAGGCGTTCATCTGGAAGGCCCATTCATCAGCCCGAAATGGCCGGGTGCGCAAAATCCGGAGCATATCGTTCCTGCCAACATCGATTGGCTGGAGGAGTGGGAAGCTGCTTACCCGGGGCTCATCCGCCAGGTTACGTTAGCGCCTGAACGGGAAGGCGCCTTGGAAGCCATCGCATGGCTTAGCCAGCACGGCATCGTGGCTGCACTTGGCCACACCGATGCCACCTACGAAGAAGTGGAGGCCGCTGTGGAGGCAGGATTAAGCCACGGGGTTCATACCTTCAACGCGATGACAGGACTGCATCACCGCAAGCCTGGCGTCGTAGGGGCCATGCTCAGTGATGACCGCATCAGCTGCGAAATTATCGCTGATGGCATTCATGTTCATCCGGCAGGCATCAAAATTTTGACGCGTACGAAACAAGACGGCAATCTTATTATGATTACGGACGCTATGTCAGCCGCCGGCATGCCCGATGGCGAATACACGATCGGTGATCTTCCGGTCATTGTAGAGAATGGTATCGCAACATTAAGGGATAATCGCAGCAGTCTGGCCGGCAGTACGTTAACGATGATTAAAGGCTTCCAGCTGCTGACCCAAACGATCGGATTAAGCATTGAGGAAGCCTCCAAAATCGCGAGCTTGAACCCTGCACGCAAAATCGGGATTGATCGCCAAACCGGCAGCCTGGAACAGGGAAAACGGGCCGATGTGCTGCTGCTGAACTCGGAGCTGGAGCTCCGTGGCGTATGGATACAGGGACAGCGTAAGCATTAATGACTTCCCCTGCTTTGCTGAATCGTTATGTTCAGTAATATATAGACTAAAGGAGCTGCCTGCTGGTGAATTCACCCGCGCAGCTCCTTTATTTATTATCGTTACCTGCCGTTCCGGTTCCCGCCAAACCAGCCGTCATCGCGGTCGTTATGAATCAGTCCGCCTTTGGCACGATACTCATCGGCATCGTTCGCATTCATCGGGAATACGCGGTTAATCCAAGATTCAAAATCGTGAGCCAGCGTTCCTGTCGTGTTCTCAGGACGGTTGTTGTTCGCATATCCTGCCGAATGCTGATAAAAATCAGGATCAGAGGTAACATATACTTGTTTGATGTGTGGGGCTGTCTTCTGGATTTTGGTTGTAATTTCTTGACGCACATGGTCTGGAACTTGATGTTGAGCTCCCATATTATTACCTGTGCCATTAGTACGGGTACCCATAAGGCCATTGCCACGAGCACCGTTCATTCCCATTAGACCATTACCGCGGGTGTTGTTCGCTGTGTCAAAACCAGTACCGCCAAAGCCGCCGCCGTTCGCCGTTCCACGAACCCCGAAACCGCGAGTATCGTTGTTGTTAGCGGTCATTCCGCGCAGCAATCCGACAGTGCCTGTACCCGAGGTTCCAAAAGTGCCGTTGCCGGTTCCAGCTCCGGTATGGTTACGGTTGTTCATTGTACCCACACCCGTACCGGCACCTGTTGTCCCTCTGTTCATTCCATTGACGCCACCGCTAGCACCCGTGCCTAGTCCAGCGCCGTTACCAAGCCCCGCACCATTGCCAGCTCCGGTGCCCATGCCCGTGCCATTGCCCTGATTGGACAAGGCAACATAAGCGCTGCGATTCGTAACAAATACGTGAGCCGGACCTGCCCCGCTGATGTCGGACACCTTCTCAGACAGCTGTCTGCTATATTTCAGGTTCGTCAAATCATGCTGTCCTGCAGTCATACCGCGCGTGTTGTTGTTGACACCGACGCGACCTTGGTTCCCTGCATTGTGCATCTGTGTTCCGTTGCCGTCGGTGTTGCCGCAGCCTGCTACAGCGGCCATGCTCAGCAGCAGGGCTGTGGAGACGGTCAAATGAAGAGCTTTCGATTTGATCATGAATTCATCCTCCATCTCTGTAATAAGTGTATGAACATTGTTTAGGATGACCTCACCGAAAGAGCGGTATGCTGAAAGGTTTTGACATGGAAGCTAAGGGCTTCTTATTTGTACAAAATAAAAAGAAGACCCTGTATCTAGGGTCTTCCTGTATCGTCCATTCCAGTCTTGCGACGAGCGTACTCCATAATATCGGAAAGCGACTGTTCAAACGGGATCCGCGGCTGCCACCCCAGCGTATCCAGTGAACCCACTTGGTCGCCGCTTCTTCCTTTATTAAGAGCGTCTGCGGATAGTGGCGCGCTTTCAGGCCCCCAATCCATCGGGACATCGACCTTGGCTTCAGCAAGCAACTTGGCCGCGATCTCGCCTAATGTATGCTCGCTGCCTGAAGAAATCGGGTATGTTCTTCCAGGCGTGCCCTCGGCAAGCAGAACGGCATAAGCCGCTACAGCATCTCTTACGTCAAGAAAATCGCGGGACTCATGCCTTGAACTAATCCGGAACATGGGCAGCGATTTCCCCTGTTCGCATCCTACCACATAACCCGCAAGCAATGTGCAGAAGCCTGCCGATTCCCCTGGACCGATCAGGTTGGACGGTTCCGCCAGAATGACGGGAAGGCCGTACATGGCATGCCACGCGGTTGCGACCCAACTGCCGAAGGTTTTGCTGAGGCTATAGGGATGCGGCGCCGCCGCCGCCCCTTTGGCCGGATCAATGCTGAGGCGGGAGCCCGCGATCACGATGCCCGCGTCCGGACGATGTTTGCGCATCGCCTCCAGCAAATAGACCGAAGCCATCACATTGCTCTCCATGTAGCTTGCCGGCTTATGCCAAGACTCGGAGGCTGAATTTTTTCCGGCCAAATGCAAAACATAATCGGGACGAGTATGCCGGATCATCTCTTCCACTTGTGTTTGATGATCCAATTGGCAGCCCCAAGGCTTGATGCCTGGCATATCCTCTAAAGCCGAGACATGACGGGCAACAGCGACAACGTCACAGCCCTGCTTCGCGAAATATTCGCAGGCGTGGCGCCCCGTGAAGCCGGCTGCACCTGTAATGAGCAGTTTTTTTCCTGTTAATTTGTTTGTTGCCATTCGTACATCTCCTTGAGCATAGCCGGATAATCTGGAACAGGATAGGCGGCATCAAGCCGGGTGCTGCGCAGCGTCCGGTCCTGAACGACATCATCCGTTGGAACGATGATCACGTCATCCTTGCTCCATATATCCTGAAACAATCGCAGCAACTCATATTTGCTAAGAGGATTCGGCGATGCCAGATGGATCAGCCCCCCGACATCTTTAGTCATAAAAAAGTCGATGGCTTTCGCAAGCTCCAGGGTCGTGACGCCGTTCCATTTGACAGCACGATAGCCGGACACCTCACCGCGTTGCTTCATAAACCACTGGAACAGGCCGATGCCGCTTTGGCGGATTTCCGGCCCGATGATGGATGTGCGGATCGTGAGATGATTCGGATCATCGATTTCCCCAAGCGCCTTGGTTACCGCGTAGGCGGACACGCCATCGGGAAGATCATCTTCCCGATAGCCTCCCTTCGTGCCGAGAAATACACAATCCGTGCTGATGTGGATGAGCCTTGCGGATATTTTATCTGCCAAGTAGCGCAGACGATGCGGGAGGAAGCCGTTGACATGATAAGCATTGATTTTGTTCTCCTCAGCCGCCTTGTTCAGAATGCCTACTGCGTTGATGATGATATCCGGTCTGACCATTCTGACCACATGCTCCACCGCATTCATGTCGAGAACATCCAGCACGAGCCCTTCGGGATCATGCATATCCCTGGTCGTGTAAAACACATGATGCTTGCCCGTTGTGCGAAAATATTCAACAAGCACATGGCCTGCCATGCCGTTTCCCCCGAGTACGAGCAGCTTCATGACAGGAAACCTCCTCGTTTCAGAAGCTCCCGAATTTCATCCTTGCTCATTAAATTATGCTCAGAGCTGAAGCTGTTAAAGGAAACTTTCGGCAGGCTGGCATACCGGTCTTTCAGATCCGGAATATCGAGCGTCGGGAGAATTACCAAATATTCTTCATCATACACGACCGTTGTCATGCTTTCAAAATCACTCATCAATATTTCGTGAATCTTCTCGCCAGGACGGGTTCCTGTCTCAACAACCTTCACACCGGACTTCCCGGAATCCTCAATCAACACTTCCGCCAGATCAATAATGCGGCAGGTTGGCATCATCATGACAAATATTTCGCCGCCCACGCTCTCAATGGAAGCTTTAAACAGCAGCTTGATCGCATCCTTCAGCGTCAGGAAGAATCGTGTCATATGCTGATCCGTAATGTTGATTTGCCCTTTCTGCTTGATCTGATTCATGAAAACATGAACGACACTGCCATTTGTACCGAGCACATTTCCGCCACGTACACAGACAAACTTGGTAGTCGGGCTGAGCAAGTTGGCGTATACAATCAGCTTCTCGCCAATCGCCTTCGTCATTCCGTAGAAGTTCGATGGATTGGCCGCTTTATCTGTCGATATATAGATGACTTTTTTAACGTTGTTTTCGATGGCTGCCTCGATTACATGCTGAGTGCCCACGACATTCGTCTTCAGAGCTTCATAAGGATGCTCTTCACACACCGGAACATGCTTCAGCGCCGCCAGATGGAAGACATAGTCCACATCCTGGCATGCAGCCGTCAACGCTTCTTTATCCCGAATATCGCCGATACGGAAGGTCAGTCTCGGATCCTCAAACTCCCGATCCATCGCGACCTGCGTAGCCTCGCTTCTGGAATAGACGATAATCTGCTTAGGGTTCAGCGGGAGCAGCTGGCTGATCAGTTCATGTCCCCAGGAACCCGTACCGCCGGTTACCAAAATCCGTTGATTAGTGAACATTCACTTTCCCTCCAAGCACAAATTTTACAACCGTTCTCGATACATTCTCCGCCATGTACCCTTCCGGACATTTCCAGTCCCGGCTCAGTGTTGTCATCAGCTTCACTGCGCCATGAATGCGCTCTGCGCTCAACCCGGATACGATATTGCTGCCGCAGTCGACCGTTTCCGGACGTTCCGTCGTACGACGAACCGTCACGGTTGGCACATGCAATATACAGCATTCTTCCTGTACCGTTCCGCTGTCGGTGATTGCGCACAGCGCATCCTTCTCCAACCGGACAAAATCAAAAAAACCGAACGGCTCATGAAATTCAATCAGCGGGTGAGGCTTGAGCGGCTGGTCACTCGACAGGCGTGAAGCGGTTCGCGGATGCAGACTTGTAATCAGCCGGCGACCGAACGTTTCGGCGACCATATTCAGGCCGTTCAAAATCTCCCTAAGATGCTCCGGACGGTCTACATTCTCAGAGCGATGGGCGGTGACCAGAAAATAGTCCTGCGGCTTCAAGGACAGCTTCTCCATTACCGTGCTGCTTTGAATGCGAGGCTCATAGTGCTTCATCACCTCATAGATCGGATTGCCTGTCACGACGATCCGGTTGTTCGGAACGCCTTCGCGGAGAAGATGCTGCTTGCTGTACTCCGTATACGGCATATTGATCGAGGACACCGCATCAATGACCTTCCGGTTTTTCTCCTCCGGCACATCCAGGTCAAAACAGCGGTTCCCCGCTTCCATATGCACAACAGGATAGCCCAGGCGCTCGGCCAGCACGGCGCACAGCGCGCTGTTCGTATCCCCCAGAAGCAGCACGGTGTCAGGCTGCTCCTGCTCCAAAATCTGCTCCATTCTGCTGAACATGACAGAGAGCTGAGTGCCAAGTGTTGCCTGTTTGTTCTGCAGCACATAATCGGGACCGCGCAGCCCCAGCTCCTTAAAAAACACGCCGCTGAGCCCAGCCGTGAAATTCTGACCGGTATGCACAAGTACGTGGCGCTCCGCATACTGGTCCAGCAGCGGAATAATAAGACTTAGCCGAATGATTTCCGGCCGGGTTCCAAGTATCGTTAACACTTTCATCTCTGCTTCTCCCTCCTGGCCTGCATCCATAAGAAGTATTGGTATTAAGCCTTTCGCCGCCGGATGGGATGATGGCGACGCTTGCGTGCTCGGGCCTGCGACCGGGCAGGTCGAGTGCGGCTTCTGCGTCTTTCCCTTCGGATATCGTGGCGACGAACGGAATTCCCTTTCCTCTTCTTACGCTTGCCTCTTCTCCCACTGGAAGCGGAAGGCCTCGCCTCAACCTTCGTTCCAGCGGCGACCGGCGGCCCGTGGAACCATCCAGGCTGCTCGGACAGCCAGCGCGCGACGATGGCATTAAGCCGGGCCCGGTAGCCCTCAGGACCGTAGGCAGCGATGACCTGGTTCCGATTGTGCGCGCCTAGGTCCTTCCCTTGATCCGGCAGATTCAGAATCGTCCTTACCCGATCTGCGAGCATGCCGGCTGAACCAGTCTCAACAAGGAACTGCCCGGAGCCTGCGGCACGTAGCACCTCCCCCAAGCCTCCGGCGTCGTAAGCTACGACCGGCTTTCCGTACAGCAATCCTTCCAGCGCTGTCAGGCCGAAGCCTTCCGGCACCAAGCTTGGAACAACGACGATATCAAGCCCGCAATACACCCTTCCGATGTCGCCTTGCGCCTCAAGGAAAATAAAGCGGTCACTCGCCCCGTACGCCTCAATCCGCTTCTGACACTGCTTCTCGTATTCCGGACGAAGCGCATCTCCAACGACGAGAAATACGGCGGCAGGAAATTCATCCTTGATCGATAAAGCCATGTCGATAAAATGGTGTACCCCCTTGCTCTCCATCCGGAAGGAGGTGATCATCCCGATCAGCGGAGCGTGGCTGCCGATTTGAAGCTGGCTGCGAAAAGAGTGTCTCAGGGCAGGCCATTCATCCGGATGATGCTCCTGCTGTTCTCGCCATGACGGAGGAAGGATCGACATTTTGCTCTGTCTGAGTTCAGGCGGAAATCGGGCTGCCACCGCTTCGGATATACAGATCATCCAGCTGCTGTAACGATGGATCAGATCGGTTGCAAGGCTGGTGCTCCCGTTCTGCTCTATCGCCTCGGTCAGCTGCCATATGACCGGAATATCCAGCCGGCGTGCAGCCGCCGCCGGCATAAAATGGACGCAGGTGTTGACAATAACAAGCCTCGGCGCCTCCTCCGCAATCCAGTTCACCAGTTGGCTGAACGCTGGTGAGCTTTGCATCTTCACAGCCTCGCCCGTCAATCCGGGATAGGGGCTGTACATGCGATGGAGCAGCGGCAGCTTGTAAATTTTGACCTCAATACCGGACTCCCGGGCAAGCGCAGTAAGACGCCCTTCTTCCGGAGCAACCAGAACGCAGTGAAAGTAAGGGAGCAGCTCCTGGCAGAAGAATAGAAGCAGCTTCTCCGCTCCCGTAATGCTTGCAGGATTCGAAACGTGTGAGAAAATGAGCAATTTAGGTTTAAAGGTCATCGGTTAATCCGCATCAGCAATCGCTAGGCATCGGCAGTGCCGGATGCGATTCACCTCCTTATCAGCCAGTTGAACACTTCAATACCAGACACAGGGTGGCTCGAGTTTAGCGCCATCTGTGTCATCTATTTCCTAAGGTCCGTCCCAGCGTCTTCGACTTCCGTCACGGGAAAATGATCGAGAGCATCTGGTTCAGCCGGTGCGCGTAAGTGTGCTCCCGGAAGGTCCGCTCAAGCGCCCGAAGAGCGATCTGCTTTCGTGCAGCCTCATGTACGAGGTAGTACTGAACCTTTTCAAGAAGCTCCTCTTGAGAACTGTAGGTTTCGATCTCGACTCCCGGGGTGTAAAACCGTGCCAAATCATCGCGAACATCGCACAGCTGCAGTGTTGCACAGGCGTTAATTTCAAAGGTCCGCGGATTCGGCGAGGCTGCCGGGATGTTCATTCTGTTCTGATTGATCTCACTATCATCGGGAGCCCGATGCAGGTTGATGACGATTTTAATGTTGTTGTATACGTCCGCTGTTTGGGCAGGGCCCATCCATTTACCGATCTCCATCTTGTTTTTGTACTGTGTATAGCCCGGGAATTTATCCCACCAATTGCCGTTTATGACCGTATTGTGACGCATCAGACGATCCATGATCGGTCTGAAAAATTGGATCCGCTTCGGATATGCTGTACCGACAAAGCCGATTTCCCGGCGCGGAGCCGCCGGCTTCACGACCGGGCGATAATGGACCGGATATGCTCCGAAAGGCAAATAATGCACCTGTGGGCATCCCATATTGCGATAAAAGTCCACACAGTGAATCTCCAGGGTGAACACGTAATCGTAATGAAGCACCCAGCCCACCGTCATGTCCGTATAATAAGGGTCATCCGTCATCCAGACGGCGGTTCTGATGCCCATGGCCCGCACCGCATCCATCTGTTCAGGCGGCAGATACATGCCGTCCAGAACGAGCACAAGATCTGGCATTGTGGTTCTGGCAATTTCGGCTATATTCTCCCTTGCGTTGGACATGGTCAGTTGAGAGACCATCCCTTGCAATGTAGCAGCAATAGCTTCATCAATGGGGGAGTAAGGAAAGCCTTTCCCCGAACCGATAAACAAGACATGCAAATTTCGCAGTGGCGGCGCATAGGCCAGCCGATTCACGATCCCCTGCGCCTTTCCACGGAAATAGCCTTCCTCGTATCCTGCTTGCAGGCCAACACTCCGACCTCGCTGATAGGAGCTGGCTGCGCCGCTGCGTAGCGCTCTTCGCGCCAACAAACCAGGCATTCGTTTCACTCCTTCGTATGATGGTAGTGACTGCTTACTTCCTCGCAGCAGCCTCTTGAACCGAGAGGATATCAAGCAGCCGGGGCAACCGATGAGCATAGGTATGACGGGACAGAGTGGTCTCAAGCCCCTTCATCGCAATGCTTCTGCGATGCTCCTCATGCGCCAAATAATAGGCCAGCTTGTTCTTTAATTCCTGGACCGATCCGAAGGTCTCGATATCAACGCCAGGGGTGTAATAGACCGACAGATCCTCCCGAACATCCGTAATTTGCAAAGTTCCGCAAGCATTGATCTCAAACGTGCGCGGATTGATCGAGCGGCCTGCGATATGGAGCGAGTTGCGGTTGTCTTCCCCGTACTCACAAGGTCTGTGCAGATTAATGACCATTTTGGCCCCGTTATAAAATTTGACCGTTTCCGCAGGCGGGATAAATCCGCTATACACAAACGGGGACAGCTCTTTATAACGCGCCAGCCGCTGCCAGAACCCCCCGATGATCCGCACTTTCTTCCCTTTAAGAAAAGGAGCGAGCGCATCAAACAAGGCTGCCCGATTACGAAAGGCGTTGCCGATGAAGCAAATATCGGATTGATACGCTGGACCGGCATGCACCGGGCGGAACAGCTCGGGATGCACGGCAAGGGGCAAGTAATGGACCTGCCTGGCCCCCCGCTGACGGTACAGCTCGACACAGCTGAGTTCATGTGTGAACACATAGTCAAAGTGCAAACACAGCCGGCTCGTATCCTCCGTGAAATACGGGTCATCGACAAACCAGATGGCCGTCCGAATCCCCCTCTCCCGGAGCTGCTGCATCTGAAGCTCGAAATGATCAGGGAATACATGGAGCCCGTTCAGGATCAGAACGACATCCGGCTGCTCGCGTAATGCAAGCTCCGTGATGCTGCCTGGTGTGCCGATGATCAGCTCGCGAACCATAGCGCGAAGACCGCTGATAATTCCATCATCAATGGATTCAAAGCCTTGCGGGATATACACCACTTTCAGATCGTATGATGGGAGAGCCGGGCCTGCGATGCGTTCCAGCAAAGCCTGATACCCTCCCAATCGGTAACCCTCGCGATATCCGGACTGGTAGCCCTCCAGATGTCCTGCTCTTCGTGCCAAACTCACCATCCTCACCTGTCTTTAGCGAGATTTCTAAGGTTCATATAACTATATGCCGCGAGGACGGATGCATCATGGACGGTTGTCTTGGAGAGTGGGAATTTGGCGGATGCCCGTACTTATGCGCTTATGTTCAGCATGCTGGGGAGTTCCGCCGCACGATAAAAAGCGGTCCTTGCGAGACCCGCTCACAAAGACCGCCATATCGTTAAATTCTATGAAACACACTCATTTATTCCGGTGTTGGTTCTTCTTGCACTGACTCCTCCGGCAATGGATAAGGGATTTGTCCATCTTCATAGCCTTGAGAGAAGCCTGTCTTAAAGCCCTCGTCATAGGCTTGGTTAAACCCTTCGCCGTAAGCGGCCGTCGGCTGCGGATACCCGCTTTTCCCTTGTTTCCCAACCGCGCTGCCGTGACGTCTGCCTACCCGGCGCCGTCTGGAATGGGCTGGCTTGGCCACAAGCCGGCTTGCCTTCCGTCTTTTGTGTCTGGTCAGGGCGCCTCTTTTGCCAGCCCCTTTGACCCGTTTCCCATTTCGTACGCCTGATCTGATTTTCATGCTGTTTTCCTCCCCTATAGATCAATGATGCTCCGCGGCGGCTCTGCGCTCCGGCCCGCACGCGGAGGACAACCATGGTGCTGCCGGGCTGCCGGTCTTGATCCGGTTCAGCGAAATGCCTGTCAGCATCTCCGTCATGACAGATTGGTAAGCCGTGAGAACCCGAATATTCTCCGCCAGCTGACGGGCGGTAATGTCCGAATGCTCCGCAATGTCCGCAATGCTGCCCAAGATGCTCGCCAAAGCCTGTTGACTGCTGGCGATCGACGAAATCATGGCGATCTTTGCCGTCTGCTCCTGCTCCAGTCGCGACATCATCCGTCCGATTCTCCAAAATCAAACTCTTCAAAGCCGCCTTCGCCATCCTCCTGATCCGAGGTGCCCAGAATAATCCGCAAATTCCGGCAAAGCCCCGAGCCGATCCGGGTCAGCCCTTCAATCTGCTCCACGATCTGATCATGCAGAGCTAGCGGTTCCTTCAGCCCCTCTGCTCCAAGAGCTTGGTTGGACAGAACCCATTGGCAAACTTTCTCCGCTTCGACAGCCTTGCCCTCCAGAATAAGAGAGGTTTCACGCTGAATGACAACCGCTGCATCCAGCATCTGCATCAATGATTCTACCTTGCTCAATTTGATTCCCGCCTTTGGTCCCCCGGCCTGTGTTCCGGTTTATTCTTCCTCGGTACCCCCGAGCTCCTTCATGACCACCTGAAGATTGTCAGCAGCTGTCTGCTGAAAATCAGCCATCGCATTCAAGTAAGCTGTAATGCTCTTGTTCACTTGCTCCGCCTGTCCCTCCGACCGCCTCGTTCCGGTTGTTCTTGGCGTCTCTTGGCTCGGCAGGGAATGTATAATTTGAGCCGCCCGGATTGCAGCATGTCGCTGGGCTTCCAGAATTCTCGCCAGCTGCTGCTGGGAACGGGATAGATGCGATAAAAAAGCGTTGACTTGACTCTCCATCCTTAAGCTCACCTTCACTTTAATTTGTTGATTTAGCATATGCGGGCACGCGAGACACGGTGCTATAACGGTTGGTCGGGCTTCACATTCCCTTGGGCCAGCCTAAATGTCACCATCCCCCAAATTTAATGATGAAGCACAAGTCCATCCGCCCCGCAGCAGAGCCGATTGGACGACGGAACCTGCAACAGCCATGCCAGCATACTGTTCCGAATGGAAGCCTCAGATTCATTCAGATGGCCATACATATTCAGCGCTTCACGCCGAATCAACAAGCAGCTCGGTGCTCCCTTGATCACCCCCTCCGCACCCGACGATGGCTTCGGCTCGCCGTAGCCACCCTCCAGACCCAAGGAGTCCTCCGCCTGATATACGGCATGAACGGCATCTCCTCGCTGAAGCCGTGCGGTCATCGGATGAAGCCAGCCTTCCCGGACTGCGGCGCCGGAAGCAAGCACAGCGACCATCTCGCCCCGGGCAGCGCGAAGCGCCTGATTAACGGCCGTGATGATGCTGCCATCAGATGACTGGATGTACCGCACCGCCGGGCTTCGAGCCAGGTTACGGCTTCCTCCTGCTGCGCCTGAGATGGCAACCATGAGTTCATAAGGCTGAGGCGTACACGCCTGGAGCTGGCGGATGATGCTGCGATGCGGGATGCTTCCGTCCGCCGGGATAACCAGGCTCACGCCTGGATAGAGGCAGGAGCGATCCTTCCGTCCGTAGCGCACACCTAGTGAATAGCCTGCCCGGAATCCGGCCTCATACAGCTCCTCAGCTACGGGTGGCAGCCCTCGGGAGGAGCGGGCCCGGTTCATGGCAGAACATCCTTCATACGAGTGGCCGCTTCCTGTAAAGATTCGAATGTTCCGGCATCACACCACCATTTCTGCAGCAGTTCATACTTCAGCTTGCCTTCGGTGGCGTACAGATTGTTGACGTCCGTAATTTCAAGCTCCCCCCGCTGGGACGGATGAATTTTGCGGATTTTCTCAAACACCGAATCGTCGTACATGTAAATGCCGGTAACGGCATACTGACTTTGGGGATGCTCCGGCTTCTCCTCGATATACAGCAAGCTCCCGCTGCCATCCTCTGCAAAGACCGGGACCCCGTACCGATTCGGATGATCCTGCGGACTCAGCAGAACCATCGCCGATCCTGCCGGCTGCTTCATATATGAGCGAATATAGGGAGTCAGCTCATCCTGGAACAGGTTATCTCCCAGAAGAACGATGAATTTGTCCCCGGGGGATACAAACCCGTTCGCCAGTTCAAGCGCCTCAGCAATGCCGCCAGCCTGGTGCTGAACCCTGTACGTCAGACTGACCCCGAAATCTTTTCCATTCTCCAAATATTCCGCGTAAAGTCCGAGGGAGCGAGAGCCTGTGATCAGCAGAATCTCGGTCACGCCTGCCTCGCGCAGCTTGCTTATGCCATAAGCGATCATCGGATGCTTCCCCACTGGAAGCAGGTGCTTGTTAATATACTTGGTGAGCGGAAGCAAACGGGTGCCATTCCCGCCAGCCAGCAATATGCCCTTCATGATGCACCACCTCTCTCATCGATGAACTGTAGTGGATCCACCTTCCATTTGTTCAGGAAACGTCTCCGATTACGTTCTACAAGCTCTCTGAATCCGCTTGGGAACCGGTGCCGGAAGCTTGCGCTGCCCTCATGATGAACCAGAACATGATTGGCAACCAGCAATCTGAAGCCTGCAAGACGAGCGCGATAGCAGTAATCGTCATCTTCGTAATGTCCGGGCGAGTAAAGCTCATCCAGCCATCCTATCCGCTCCATGACTGATCGCTTGAACAGATAACATAATCCGACGATGCGCCTAACTTCCCGCCAGTCCTGAGCCCCCGGCGCGTTCCGGCGATCCGCTTCGGATACAAAACCCGCAAGGTCGCTGTATCCCACCTCGACCTGCTGGATACCGCTAGCATAGTTCGTTACCGGCCCCACAATCCCGACATCCTCGCTGCTGTACAAAGCGTCTATGAGTCCGGACAACCAGCGTGGAGACACGTAGACGTCATTGTTCAACAGCAGAAGATTGTCCCCCCTGGCCGCTCTCATGCCCCAGTTGCACGCAGCGGGAAAGCCCAAATTATGCGGCAGGGAAATCAAGGTCAGCTTCTCCTGGGTGCAGTACGCGCCGGTCCCGTCATGAGAACCATTGTCGACCACAATGATTTCATAAGGGACATCCGTATAGGCTCGAATATGCTCTACACAGGTCCGGAGCAAATGCAGACCGTTGTATGTCGGGATAATAATGCTCGTCATTCCGTTCATATCCCATTCCTCCGCAAAGCCAGCTCCTGCCGGGACACCTGTCCCCAGTGCAGACGGCTCCCTTGTTCCTCCATCACTTCCGTTAATGCTTCAATATGATCACCGATAATTTGCCCGGGATCTTCCTGACCGGAAAAGCCGCTTCCGGTTCGTCCTGCTGCATCCACCGCATGAACCGCTTCGATGCGAAGCCCTCTCTGTATCGCTAGCGCCAGCGCCTTCGGCGGAACCGTCAGATTCGCATATCCGATCACATCCATGGCCCGCCTGCTGAGTGCATGCGGTAGCACCGTGAGCGCATTCGCCCCGAGATCATCACGCCCCAGCATCCGGTTAAGAAAGGCCTGGCAGCGAACCGTTTCAGTCTGCTCGGCAAAAGGAGGAAGCTGCGAAGTTATGTCATTCAGGGCAACCTCCACCCCCCGATCCGCCGCAGCAAGAAATCTATATAATTGCGGGGCAGGCACCGGCAAGTCCCCATTCAGGAACAAAACGTAGTCCCCTGTGCTCGCCCTTGCTCCAAGTGCTCTTGCCGTATCCAGACCTGCCTGTTCCGGAAGATGAATAATGATCACGCCCTCTACGGCTCGAGCTGCGCTAAAGCTGTTATCTTCGCTTCCATCCAGCACCACAATCAATTCATGAAGCGGCAGCTGCTTCAATTGCTGAAGCATGCTTGTGATCGTTGCCGCATGATTTCTGGCCAAGACAACAGCGGAGACCCGGGCTTTCACCGATGGCAGCGGCCCGGTCCCAAGCCTGCCCTTGCTGCCTCTGGCGCATCCACGCCGGAAGGATTCCGCAAGCTCAGGCAGCCATGAGTTCAGCCGGAGCCCCTGAAGACCGGTGGTGGCAAGCCAGTGTTCAAAAGCGCGCGGAGACAGCCTCCCGCCGCGTCGAAGCGCCCTTCGTCCCGCAGTATATCCGGCATACCAAGCCCGTCGCTGCCAACGCTTCTTCGGCGCGCTCCGGCGCAGGCCGGAGCCCTTGGGGCGTGACTGGCGTGCCTGCCGCTGGCTTCTCCCCCACGTTTTTTTCGTTCTGTTCAGCCGCTTCAATATGCTCACCTCACGAGATCTCGCCGTCTTTCTCCATTGGAAAAACCGCCGCGCGGTCCGCGTTGCATGGCCAATTCGTAGAGCGCCTCCAGATGATCTCCAAGCACCAGCCTCTCCAGCGGATCAGCTCCAGCGGAACGGCCCGGATTCCTCTTGCCCACTTCGACGCTGTGGACCGTCTCTACTCGCAAGCCTCTGCACACTGCAGTTACCATCGCCTTCGGGGGAACAGACAGCGCCTCCGCCCCTATAACCTCCAGCGCCTTCCGGCTTAATGCATGAGGAATTGCCGTCATGGAGGCTCCCATCAGGTCCGATCTTCCGAGCATCGAGTTTAACGTGAATTTAGCGAGAATTACCCGGTGCACAGGCTGTCTGTGAATCGGTCCGTTATAATTGTTTAACGCAACATCCACGCCGGATTGGACAGCGTAGACAAACGGCTTCAACTCTTCAGCAGATATCACCATATCACTGTCAATGAATAGAATAATCCCGCCCTTTGCTTCCCTTGCGCCGATGCTTCGACCAACATCGTGACCGAGCGGTTCGGGAAAGGACAGCACCCTGGCTCCCATACGCGCTGCAATTGCCTCTGTCTGATCCCTGCATCCATTGGCAACGACGATCACTTCCGACTGGGGATGCACCGCCCCTGCCTGGGCAAGAACCGCCCCGATCCGTTCTGCCTCGTTCATTGCAGGGACGACAACCGATACAAGCGGATCTGGATGGTTGCGTATGGGAACAGGTTCCTCCCGCATTATCCCCGACAGTCGAGCAGACTTCCCCGCTTCATCTGCAGATGCTGCCGCACGGGGCTTTTCCCTTTTGATGGCTCGGCTGACAGCGAATGCAGGCTTGGTTGTCAAACGTGCCAATCCTTCGGTTGATCGTACTGACCGCCGTATATACCGCAAACCAGGTTCCTCCCTTCAGCTTTCAGGGTCATTTGCTTGTCGGCAATCTATGCTATATTATGATGTGCCGCTCACGGCGTAACGGCTTCTGTGTAGTTCTTCTCTATGAAAGCCAGCAGAAATGATAAAAAAGCAGGGAGTTGTCTTCTCCCTGCCTCTAACTCATGACCAGCCGACTGCAATCCAGTGCAAAAGCCCCTTCTCTTCCCCCGAACCCTCTAGTCTGCGGACTCCGACGACCGCTTGCCCCGCCTCTCTGGACAATACCCAAGCATGAAACCCAGGGCTGCTGCTGGAGCAGATCAGCGTATATTCGTTGTCTGCGTATCGTTTCTCAAACGGAATCGCAATCTCCAGAACTTCCTCATCTGCCGGAAAGGCGAAGTCCATACATCCAAATTGCTGCAGCAGAGGTTTGCCCGCAGCACCCTGTACCGGATTGAACGACAGATGCTCCGGTTCTACAGAAGCGAGAGCGATCTTGGATATCGATTCGGGGGACAGATGGATGCTGTGAACCGCATAGTTTTCAATCGCTTCGCTCCGGACGCTCCGATGCTGGAGATGCGAAGCATTGACCGTGTCCTCATACAGCCTTGCATACATGCGCCTCCTGCCAGGCTCCGCATCAGCCGGCGCCCTGAACCTCCGCTGCTTGGCAGGACCTGCGTGATGCCGGTAAGGTCTTCCGCTGCTTCTTGCCGCAATCCTTCTGGCCTTGTTCAAATGAGCTCTCTCCTTACGCTATATTCGTTGTGACCATCTTATTCCAGGGACAGGGCGCCTGCCACCGCTATTCGTTAGCTAGATTCGCTGCATCAACGAGACCCACCGCTCTGCGGTGTGATCCCATCTAAACCGCTGCCGTACCGACTCATGGGCCGCCATGCCGATGCGCTGGCGCAGATCCTCGTCATCCAGCAGCCGGTTGATGTAGTCGGCCAGTCCGGAGGGCAAATTCTCGCCTGGCACCAGGAATCCGTTCACACCATGTTCCACTATTTCAGGTATCCCGCCGGATTCGGCGGCAATGACCGGAACCCCGGTCGCCATTGCTTCTACATTAACGAGCCCAAAGGCCTCCCGGGCCGAAGACGGCACGACAACCACATCAGCCAGGGCATACCAATCGGCGATGGCAGGGTACGGGATGAATGGCCGGAAAGCAACCCAGTTCTGATAGGGCTCCGCCGAGGCCTTTAATTCCCGCACATAGGCGGTTTCCCGGTCGGAGGAGTAAGCCGCGCTTCCGATAATAAGCAGAAGCACCTCGGGATGTTGCTCGATAATGCGAGGCAAAGCCTCGATTAGATGGTGAACTCCCTTATCCGGGATGAGACGGCCAGCAAACAGGACGATCCGTCTTCCCTTCCAGCCCATATCCTCCAGCCTGGCTTCCTGAAGAGCCTTGGCCGCTGGACTGAAGGGGGGCGTGAAATGCTCCAGGCTCGCGCCCAGATGGTTAATCGTTATTTTATCGGCCAATTCGGGATGGCGGGAAGTAATGTCTTCGTATAGAAACCGGCTGTTTACGACGATTGCATCCACCCAGCGGGCGATGCTCCCGAACCGCTCACGGCTCATATATGGAGGGCGAATAAACGTATTGGAATGAAGATTCAGCACCATTTTGATATCGGGAAGATGCAGCTTGAGCCGCTGGGCAATTACGGGTCTGTTATGAACCTCAACCACATCCGGTCTCCACTGGCGAAGCCTGCGCAGCAGCGACGGATAGTAGGCTGCTCCCGCTGGCAGACGGTAGCAAGGCACACCGTTAATCATGCCTTTGGGTGGAAGACCCTGTCCAAGCACGCCAAAAATCCGCACCTCGACCGCCTCCCGGGCGAGTGGAATCGTCTGTTCCACAACGCGCTCGACCGAGCTGCTCCTTCCCGAAGGAATCACAAATGATCCAGGCGTTACAACCGCCACCTTACGCATTCCCATCACTCCACATCATTCTGATCATACAACAGCATATACCGATGGACCTGTCATTGGTGACAACCGTCACAGGAATCTTGTCTATCCGCATGCTTGTTCAGAGCAAACCAGGTTCGCTCAAGAATAGGCAATCCCCTCGCGACACCCGTCCACCCGCGTCAGGCAACCGCTGAATAAGCTGTTTAGGAGCAATCGACTACATGAAAGTGGTGACAAGGAGGATAACCATGCATCCGGATTATGTCGGCATACTGCTCAACAACAACCTGTATCGCAGATTATCCGGCGGTAGATCGGCCAGATTGTCCCTGAAAAACTATGAAGAAGCAGCTGCCATGTACGGGCTGGTTCCTTGTTTTACAACCATCGATCGTCTGTCTCCGGAGAAAGGCACCCTCATCGGCTGCATTCCTGCCGAATCCGGCTATGTTCAAGTCCAGATTCCGATCCCGCGCGCCATTCATCTGCGTGCCATCTACACTGACAAGCGGGCACTCTCCATCATTGACCGGTTAATGCATCAAGGCATCTATGTTTACAACGGACGAACTCGCTATGGCAAAGATGTCATCCACCGCATGCTAGGGGAAGATCCCGAAATGCTTCCCGCGCTTCCCCATACCGTCCGTGCGACACCGATGTCCATCCGCGAGATGATCCACCAGCACGGCGACCTCGTGCTGAAGCCATGCAGCGGCAGCGTCGGGATTGCCATTATGCGGCTTCGGGCCAGCAGCGGCAAGTATTATCTGACGTACTCCCGCTCCGCTCCCTCTGCCAAGGGATGGCGGACCGTGCGGGTATCCGCCGCGAAACTGCACCCGCTTATACACCGCCGGATATCACGAGCTGCCTTCCTCGTTCAGGAACGCATTCAGCTGGCTGAGTACGAGGGGCGTCCCTTTGATATCCGGGTTACCGTTCAACGGGGAGGCTCCGGAGAGTGGGAAGTTACCGGCATGTTCGCCAAAACGTCCCCTCCGCGCACATTTGTTTCCAACATTGCGCAGGGGGGCTCTGCTCATCTGGTGCCGGACATTCTCGCGAAGAGTCTGCCCTATATCCCTACAGCGCTGATGCTGGAGCGGCTGGTCCAGTTTGCTCTGCATACCGCCCATACGCTGTCCAGACATATTCCGTTTGCCGCCGATTTCGGCCTGGACATCGGGGTTACGCCGGATGGAAAGCTATACTTTATAGAATGCAACGGATGCGATCAGCGCTACGGTTTTTTAGAGGCAGGGATGGATGAGACCTGGAAGCAGTCCTACCGAACGCCGATGGCCTTTGCCCGCTATCTGTATGATCGCGGAGCCTGGCCAGCGATGTAGGCATTGACGCGGGTAAAGTCATGGCCATGGCTGGACAAAAAAATGAGCGATCCATCGTCGTCTCTGAACGATGGATCGCTTCTGAAGTTGGCTATTAGAGCAGCATCCGGTATGGATTGCTGTACCTCTTGCATATAACGCCAGTGCAGTAACACGAATGCTTGTAACGCGCTGATGCACGTAACA
>NZ_NQLZ01000044.1:0-62890 GCF_002276395.1 Paenibacillus sp. 7541
GGCGAAGAACCACTGTCGAAGTAGTCGACGGTGGTTTTTATTTTTTTATTAAGATATGTTTGATCACCGTACTTTCATTTATTCAGCCGAACTGTTATATAACATGGCTCTTCAAAAGGTGTGAACAGATGAAGATTTTGTTACCGATATAACAAAGGAAATCAGTATAATAGAATTAGTTATATTCGGGCATATGCGGGCTGATGTATTTTACCTGTTTGCGAAAAGCAGTAGGTATGTAGCCTGAATGCAGAGATTCTCCTTATACCATTACCTAAGAACTACACGCAGCACACGGTATAATGAGGAGAGGAGGAAAAATTGCGATGCTTAAAAGCCGGCGGCACGTAGCTGGTCTTATATGCGCTGGTACGATATTATTGACCAGCTCTGCCTGTGGAACCCATGCTGAACCCAGCTGGAATTCCTTCAATGGCGCGGCTAACGTCAAATCGTTCCCCGTCCCGAGAGAAGCTAACAAGACGGAACAGACGTCAGGCAATACCGAGTTGGATTACGTACGTTACGCACTTCCTGGCATAAAGGAAGGAGACGATATACCAGAACCCTATTTGAACGAAATCGAGTCCTGGGGCTGGAAGCAGCGGAAGGATGATTCTGGCGCCTCCCTCGTTTTTGAGAAAGGAAACAGTATCGTTCATCTCACGGTTCATGACGGGTATCTGATCATCATGGTACCCAGTCAGACGAAGAAGCAAGCCATCCAAGGCTTGGAGAGCAAGAAATAAAAGACCTCTTTCGGGCTTCGAAATGAGGTCTTTTTCTATGTTCATGATTCATTCGGAGAATGAAAAAGGGAGCTCCCGCGCGGTGAGGAGTTCCCTTTGCTGTTTTTAGAAATGCGGCTTATCTTCCGGCGTTCGCCGGGATAAATGTTGTGAGATGAGCAACATGGTTTTCAAAGGTTGGAAGACAGCGACCTATTGCTTGTAATAGGAAACATCCTCCGCATTGAATTTTAACATACCGTCCTTATACTTCATGCTTAAGCGAACGAGGAAGTAGAAACGCGGCAAAAGAAGCCACAGATGCCAGAATACCAGAGATAGCGTAAATAACGGAGGCGTCCACAGTGCCACCAGGGCGTACAGGCACAAGCCAATCCAGCTAGTATGCTGCTGTACGGTGAGGAACACCCGCCGGCTGATGTGCTGGTCCGGCATATAGCCCGGCCAAGGAAGCCGGAGCTGGAACCGCCACCTTTTCGTATAATTGCGTCCCATCAGAAGCAGCGCCGAGTGACCTATGAAGTATTGAATCCACAATACGATGGGGATGGCCATCAGCATGTACGGGATCGTGCTCCAGGACACAGCAATAATCCCTGCCACAGCCGCGATCAAGGGTAGCATCAGATAGAGGGCCAGCAGGGTCTTGGTCATCGGAATTTTTTTTAATAATCGGTATTGATAAAAGGTGGCTTGACCGTGCGGTTGTTCTGCCATCGGGCGTAGCTGTCCTCCTTTGTCTATGATGATCCGGTAGAGCTAGTTTGAAACATTGCTTTTATGTATTTTATCGGTAGAAGCGATATTATTATTAAGCACCAAAAAAGGTACAGACACAAGCGAAATGTCACCGACATATACATAAAGCGTAACAAAGAAATCCTATGAAAAGGTTTAAAATAATAGAAACTGTGCCATACTAATAGGAAAAGGAACAAGGTGGGGTGGTTATCAATGGAAGAGCTGACCGAACAAGTCTGCATCGTTTGCAACCAACCTAAAGCGGAAGGCATTACGATTGTTTCGCAATTCGTATGTGAGGACTGCGAATCCGAGATTGTGCATACCAGTGCGGACGATGCAAAATATCATTTTTTTATTCGGCAATTAAAGCAAATCGTCATTCCGAAAAATGTTTAATAGTGAGACCCTGTGCATAGGCCCCTGATGAAGAGGCCTTTTTTGCTGTCTATGGGTCATTTGCGGTCTTTGCCATAGGCGCAGATGCCAATTTGCGATAAAATAGGGTAGATATTATAATCCGAAGGGAAACGCAATGGGGAGTATGAACAAGCATCAGGCACCGCTCCTAGAAGCGCTGCTGCGTTATAGAGAAGAAGGGAATGTCTCGCTGCATGTTCCCGGACATAAAAACGGCAAGGCCTACGCAGGCGTACAAGAGGCGGATCTGCTCCGCGAGGTGATGCGGATTGATGTTACGGAAATTACAGGGACGGATGATCTGCATCATCCGGAAGGTGTCATTCGGCAGGCACAGCAGCTTGCTGCGGATTGCTTTGGGGCTGAGGAGAGTTATTTCCTCGTAGGCGGCAGCACGTCAGGCAATCTGGCGATGATCCTGACCGTGTGCACAGCACCGGGGGATCTTCTGCTGGTGCAGCGGAATGTTCATAAATCGGTATTGAACGGATTGATGCTCGCCGGAGCACAGGTCGTATTTCTCCAGCCGGAGACAGATGCAGGCAGCGGCCTTGCGGTGGCTCCTTCGGAGGAGACGGTGAGACAAGCTCTGGAGGCTTATCCGGAGGCCAAGGGCGTGCTGGTGACGATGCCGAACTATTACGGCATGGGAAGCGACTTGAAGCCTCTGGCGGCAGCCTGTCATCAGCATGGGGTTCCGCTGCTCGTGGATGAAGCCCACGGCGCGCATTTCGGACTGCATCCGATGCTGCCGGATAGTGCGCTCTCCTGCGGCGCTGACGCTGTCGTACAGTCCACGCACAAAATGCTGGGGGCCATGACGATGGGGGCGATGCTGCATGTGCAGGGCGAGCTGCTGGACCGCAAGCTGCTGCGGCAGCGGCTGGCCATGGTGCAAAGCTCAAGCCCCTCCTACCCGCTCATGGCCTCGCTGGATCTGGCCCGCCGCCAGCTGCACGCGCAGGGCCAGGACGCCTTCACGGCCGGCCTGGCCGCCGTGGACGCCTTCCAGCGCGGGCTCGCGCAGCTGCCGCGCTTCGGGCTGCTGCAGCCGCCGCAGCCCGCAACCCCCGCCGCCGGCACGGCCGCAGCCGGCGGAGCAGCCCCGCCGCCGGGGCCCAGCAGCGCCCGGGCGGCGGCGTATACCCGCCAGGACCCCTTCAAAGCGGTCATATATGACCGCACCGGGGCCCTTAGCGGGTACGCACTCCAGCGCGCACTCGAAGCGCGCGGCTGTGTGCCGGAGATGAGTGACGAGCGGCGCGTCGTCCTGCTCTTCTCCCTGGGATCGACACTGGAAGATGTCAATCACCTCTTATGGGCTCTTGTGCATATTGTAAAGCAGGAGCCGGAGCTAAACCTGGATGACATCGATCACGCCGCACCTGCCGCTCCCGATGTTTCCACGTGGAACATTTCAAGCGGCGAGCGTTCGTATTCATCGCCCGTCTCGTTCTCTCTCCAGCCTGCCGATCCGCAGAAACTTGAAGCTATCCGCGTGGAAGAAAGCGCAGGACGCGTGGCTGGCGAGATGGTCATCCCTTATCCGCCGGGCATCCCGGTCCTGTATCCGGGCGAGGTAATCACAGGGCCGATGGCCTCGCGATTAATCCGTCTTCGAGATGCCGGCGTCAAGTGTCAGGGTACGGCCGACCCGGACATGGACACGATCGTTGTCTATAAGGATTAGACCGGGAGGGAAGCCCTCGACATGACAGCACCAGCCATTGAGACAGTAGAGAGTCAGAAAGATATAGAAAAGATACCGAAGCATACACAGAGACACAGAGAGGGATAAGCGCCCAAGAAGGCATCTAAGCGTGCCCCTTAAGATGAGATATTCCTAGTCACGTAAGACACCTTGACTAACATTTCAAGCCTAAATCATCATGAAAGCAGGATTGTCGATGAACAAGCACAGACCGTTATTTATCACCATCGAGGGTGGAGAAGGATCAGGAAAAACGACGATGATCGGCAGATTGTCCGCGTATATGCAGAACCGATCCATGCCGTATCTGATTACCCGCGAGCCGGGCGGCATCGACATCGCCGAGAAGATCCGATCGATTATCCTAGATCCGGAACATACCGCGATGGACGCACGGACGGAGGCCCTGTTGTATGCTGCAGCCAGGCGTCAGCATCTCGTAGAGAAAGTCGAGCCTGCATTGGAGCAGGGAGTCACGGTGCTGTGCGACCGGTTTGTGGACAGCAGTCTCGTATATCAAGGATATGCCCGGGAATTGGGTATAGAAGAAGTATGGAGCATTAACGCCTTTGCTATCAATCAGCGGATGCCCGACTTGACGCTGCTGCTGGATATCGAGCCAAGGGCAGGCATGTCCCGGATTCTGATGAATGCCGAGCGCGAAGTGAATCGGCTGGATATGGAGAGTCTGGCGTTTCATGAAAAGGTCAGGGAAGGTTATCTTCAGCTGGCCGAGCGGTTTAAGGACCGAATTCGTTTGATTGATGCTTCCAGACCTCCAGAGCAGGTCGAACGGGAGATGATTAGACATCTGGACGCGTTTTTAAAGGATTTTTGAGGGTGTTTGTCAAATAATAAGGCATGGCGCTTTAAGCTGCCAAAAAACGATAAGGAGGATTTGCAATGAAATTAATTGTTGCGATTGTACAGGATAAGGACAGCAACCGTCTTTCCGCCGCGCTGGTGAAAGCGAATTTCCGGGCAACCAAACTCGCAAGTACAGGTGGCTTCCTGAAGGCGGGCAACACCACCTTTATGATCGGGGTCGATGATTCCCAGGTTGAAAGCGTACTGAGCGTCATTCGCACCAGCTGTAAAGTTCGCGAGCAGCTCGTCACGCCGGTTACCCCGATGAGTGGAACGACAGATTCCTACTTGCCGCTTCCGGTTGAAGTGCAAGTGGGCGGCGCAACAGTATTTGTCCTCCCTGTCGAGAGATTTGAGCACTTCTAAGAGAAAGTTCTTAGGTTCTGTTGTTCGACCTATATAGATTGAACTAGGGAATAACAGCATCCCTCCTGTATAGGGAGGTGGGCACCCAGCATGATGATTGTTTTCTTTGGTTCAGTCTATATAGCATTTTTTATTATATAGGCGGTGGATTGAGTTGAAGATTAATCCGGGCTTCAGGCCCATCAAAAGTGAATTAACCGTCCCGGATAATACCGCTAAACCCGTGCAGCAGAAATCCTTCTCGGATATGATGCGTCAGCAGGGGGAGAGGGCATCCCATGAGGAACTGACCCGCCAGATGCGGGAGATTGCCCTGCAGGGCGATCGCCTGCTGAAATCGATGAATGTCCGGGAACTGAAGGCTTATAAGCAAATGGTGCGCCGATTCCTGGAAGAGACCGTCCGTCGCGGGGTCAAAATGAAAGAGACGCGAGGCTGGGACCGCAGAGGACGAGGCAAGCGTTACAATATTATTGATGAGATTGATTCGGTTCTGCTCTCCATGGCGGACGAGCTTCTGGATACGGAGCAGGGAAGAATTGATTTGCTTAACAAGGTCGGCGAAATTCGCGGCATATTGATTAATCTGGTATTTTGACAACATACGCATTTTGATAGAACCATTATACCGGGTTCGCGTTCCTTGGCTCGGACAAAGATATGAACAAGCTCTAGAATCAGAAACAAGAACAGGTATTGAACATAGAAAGTGAGAGGACTTATGTCTTTTAATGATATATTAGGTCAAGAGGCTGCCAAGCAGCTGCTGCAAAGCGCTCTTCGCCGTCAGGCGGTCAGTCACGCCTATCTGTTCAGCGGCCCGAAGGGAGCGGGACAGACGGATATGGCTGTCGCTTTTGCCAAAGCGTTGTTCTGCACGGAGCTTGAAGACGATGCCTGCGGGCAATGTCTTGAATGCCGCAAGGTCGAGCATGGCAACCATCCCGATCTGACGATGATCGGTCCGGATGGCGCCAGCATTAAGATCGACCAAATCCGTGAGCTTCAGCGCTTATTCTCGTATCGCTCGGAGCATCGCAACCCGAAAGTGTATATTATTGAGCAGGCGGAGAAGATGACAACGCAGGCGGCCAACAGCTTGCTGAAGTTTCTGGAGGAGCCGCAGGTTCCGGTCGTCGCCATTCTGATCGCCGAGAATGGACAGGCACTGCTGCCGACCATCCAGTCGCGGGTACAGAAGGTGCCTTTCCGGGCGCTTCCACCGCAAATGATGGAGCAGATGCTGGTGGGCGAGGGGTACCCTCACGCGCTTGTGCGCTGCGCGGTTCAGCTTGCATCCGGACTTGAGGGGTGCAGGAAAATATTGAACGAGAATTGGTTTGCAGAAATTAGAAACGTAGTGTTACAATTAGGGAAGGAGTCTTTGAACCGAAGCGGCTCTGCGATCATTACCGCGAGTCAGAAGGTGTTCAAAACCGAACTCTCGGAGCATCTGGATATGATGTTCAGTTTGTTCCATTTATGGTGTAAGGACATGATCCATGTCCAATACGGAAGGAAAGAGTCTCTCGTTTTCATAGATCAGGCGGAGTATATCTCTGGTCATGCGTCAGCCCGCAGCACAGCACAGTGGGTATCCTGTATGGATTTGGCCGCAGAGTGTCAGAAGAAGTTACGCTATAATGTCAATGGACAGCTCTGTTTGGAGCAGCTGTTGATCGGCTTGGGCGGTAACACTCCGGCGTGAGCGAAACCCCCAGGCGCGCGAATACGGGCCTAGATGTACAGGCACAAGGGGGTTTATTTTTGTACAGTGTAGTAGGTGTCCGCTTTAAGAAAGCGGGCAAGATATATTACTTTGATCCACTCGATCTTCCGGTGGAGAAAGAGCAATCCGTCATCGTAGAGACGGCTCGCGGCATTGAATATGGTCAGGTTGTTATTGGTAAGAAGCAGGTGGGTGAATCCGATGTCGTCCTTCCGCTGAAGAAGGTCATCCGCATTGCCGGCGATTCTGATGCCCGTGTGGTTGAAGAGAACAAGCAGGCGGCTAAGGATGCATTTACAACCTGTTTAAATAAAATTCGGGATCACGGATTAAAAATGAAGCTGGTGGACGTGGAGTTCACGTTTGACCGCAACAAAATCATTTTTTACTTCACAGCAGAAGGCCGTGTGGACTTCCGTGAGCTGGTCAAGGATCTGGCCAGCATATTCCGGACAAGAATCGAGCTGCGACAAATCGGCGTACGGGATGAGGCCAAAATGCTTGGCGGCCTTGGACCTTGTGGACGCGTACTGTGCTGTTCTTCATGGCTCGGAGATTTTGAACCGGTATCGATCAAGATGGCGAAGGATCAAAGCTTGTCGCTGAACCCTACCAAAATTTCCGGGCTATGCGGAAGATTGATGTGCTGCCTGAAGTTTGAGCATGATAATTATGAAAGTGTCAAGGAAGAGCTTCCATCCGTCGGGAAATTGGTTGTCACCTCGCTTGGGGACGGCAAAGTGGTCGGACTCAATGCGGATAAACGAACCGTTCATGTTCAGCTGTTTGAGATCGGTAAGGTCAAGGAACTTCCAATGGATGACGTTGTAGTCAAATAGACAAATACAATGTTTGTTTTCGGGGTGTAGTCTTGGAGAAGAAAAACATTTTTGCGCTCATTCAAGAGATGGAAACACAGATGGGACATATGCACAGTGAACTCGGTGGACTCAAGCTGGTCATCAAGGAACTGCTGGAAGAGAACCATCGCCTCAGCTTTGAAAATGAACAGCTCCGAAAGATATTAAAAAGGGAAGCTGATCCGGCAGAAGCGACCCATCCGATTGCTCCGAACCATCCGCAGCCGAACAAGGCTGAGGAGCATGGGGAAGATGTGGTCGGGGAAGGTTATGATAACCTGGCCCGGCTGTACCACGAAGGCTTCCATATATGCAATGTCTATTACGGGCATTTGCGTACGGAAGGGGATTGCCTGTTCTGCCTGTCTTTTCTGAATAAATGAGAAAGCCGTAGGAGAAAAACGCCTACGGTTTTTTTCTCAGGTTGCAAGGTTATACTGTATGGATGCTATATGGATGCTGAAGCAGGCAGCTGCTCCATCACTCCAGATCACCTGCGTGTACCTAGCGCCTTCCTCCTGGCCGAGGTGCCGGAACTATCAATGCTAAAAAGGAATGAAATTATGAAACTGAAACAAATCAGCCTCCAGCCGTCCGAGCGCATCGACGATCTGCTCACCCATGAGCTGGGCATCATTCAAAGTGAAGAAGTGTTCAGCTTCTCCATGGACGCGGTTTTGCTCGCCCGCTTTGCCAGCATCCCTCGCCGCGGCCGAATCCTGGATATGTGCACAGGCAATGGGGTCATTCCCATTCTGCTCTCCACCCGCACCTCAGCGCCGATCGAGGCCATTGAGATTCAGCCGAGGCTGGCGGATATGGCACGGCGAAGCGTGGAGATGAATGGGCTAGAGCAGCAAATTACGATCCGCGAGGGCGATTTAAGGGAGCTGTATAAGGAAACCGGCTATGGCGCCTATGATGCGATTACCGTCAATCCGCCTTATATGCCGATGAACGGCAGTGATGTGAAATTGAATCCATACCAGGCCATAGCCAGACATGAGATTCACTGCACATTGGAGGAAGTGATTGAGGCAGGTTCACGTCTGCTGAAGCAAGGCGGCAAAATGAGCATGGTTCACAAGCCGCTCCGTCTTGCGGAGATTATTACGCTGATGAGCCGGTATCGAGTTGAGCCGAAGGTGATCCGCTTCGTGCATCCTAGGGCGAATATGGAGGCCAACATGGTGCTGATCGAGGGCATACGGGATGGCAAGCCGGAGGTTCGACTGAAGCCGCCGCTGATCGTGTACAACGAAGAGGGCCAATACTGCGACGAATTTATGGATATTTATTTTGGATCGTATAAGGATGATGAAGAGGAATGAAACCAATCGTTCAAACGAGCTTTGCTCAAGCCAATCAAGGGCAGCATCCGGGCGGCAGCCTGTATTTGGTGGCCACGCCGATCGGCAATCTGGAGGATATGACATATCGGGCGATTCGGACGCTGCGGGAGTGTGATATTATTGCGGCGGAGGATACGCGGCAGACGCGAAAGCTGCTCACGCATTTTGATATTCCGGCCAAGCAGCTGTTCAGTTATCATGAGCATAACAAGGCTGCCAGCGGTCCTGAAATCATACGCTATATAATAGAAGGAAAAAATGTGGCGCTGGTCAGCGATGCCGGTCTGCCAGCCATTTCCGACCCCGGTTCCGACCTTGTCAGACTGGCGATTGCAGACGGAATTCCGGTCATTCCGATCCCCGGCGCGAACGCTGCGCTTTCGGCTTTGATCGCATCGGGATTGCCGACCGAAAGATTCACGTTTATCGGGTTTCTGCCCCGTGAACGAAAGGATGTGATGGAGCAGCTGCAGGGGCTGGGGGCCGCGAGTGGGACATTGATTTTTTATGAATCTCCGCACCGGGTCAAACGAACATTGGAACTGCTTAAGGAGGCGCTGGGCGACCGCAGCATTGCGCTGGCCCGGGAATTGACCAAGCGTTACGAAGAATTTGTCCGGGGGACTGTAAGCGAGTGTCAGCAATGGCTCGAGGAGCACCCGCCGCTCGGCGAATATTGCATCGTCGTGCAGGGCGCATCCATCGAGGATGAGCTGCGTGAACAAAATGCCTGGTGGCAGGAGCTGTCGCTTGAAGAGCATGTCGCCCGCTATGAGCAGGAGGGCATGAGCCGCAAGGATGCGATGAAACGGACTGCCGGCGACCGGGGCGTATCAAAGCGGGATGTGTACAACGCATTGTTGTAGCATGGTGTTGTAAGCGTGGAGGGCATCGTTTTTTGCATCGCGCGCAGCTCCCCGTGCGCGGTGTCTCGCTGCATGACTCAAGTCGGAAGACGAATGGGTCATGGGCAGGGACGGTCAGCAGAACAGGCCGCAGCGTAGCGCAAGGACATAAGGGGTATTTATAATAGAAGAAATCCAATTTTTCCAAGAATATTATTCGTTTCCGGGGTCTGACAACCGGCAGCGCCAGAGGCTCCGGAACAAGCGGTGGAAGGGGCTCAACAGACAGAAAAAGCGGAGAAGCGCCGGTTTGTCCGGCATGATCAAAAAAAACCTTCCTGCGGCCGGGTTCATAGCCGAGGAAGGCACAAGGAGATATGAAAAAGGTTAGAATTAACAAAGTGAATATACTTATTATATACTATTATTTTTAATTTGTCACAGGTGTAGGGATCTCAGAAATACATTCGTGACATACAATTTTTCCTTTGAAATAAGTCACGTTCTCAGCATTTCCGCAGAAGATGCAAGCAGGCTCGTATTTCTTGAGCATGATCCGCTCACCGTCTACATAAATTTCAAGAGCGTCCTTCTCGCCGATTCCGAGTGTGCGGCGCAATTCAATCGGAATAACAACCCGTCCCAGCTCATCGACTTTTCTTACAATTCCTGTTGATTTCATCATAACTTATAATAGCCCCTCTCGCCATAATTTAAAAAAGTCATAATTCGACATAGTTCTATCTTTTATGTTATTTATAGTACCAACGATTCCCAAAACAGTCAACCTATATTTTTGAAAAATCGGAACCTGTTTACGAAAATATAGTGTACTGAACCCTTGTACTTACGACAAAGTTACTATTACAGGACCTGAAAAGCGCCTGATTTCCTGGATGTCGATTTGGAAGGCGTGATTTTACTTATTTCGACACTATTCGACATTAAGTGTCAAAAAAAGTGCTTATCGGCCAAAATGAACGATAAATGAGAAGGAGTTGAGGAAGGATGCTGTCTCCAATATCGGAAGAAAAAGTATTTAAAGACCCGGTTCACAATTATATTCATGTCCAGGATGATATGATCTGGCGTCTCATCAATACGCCGGAGTTTCAGCGGCTGCGCCGGGTGCGTCAGCTCGGGACGTCGTATCTGACCTTTCACGGGGCAGAGCATAGCCGATTTTCGCATTCGCTTGGGGTATATGAAATTACACGGAAAATTATTTCGCAGTTCGAGCGCAGAGGGTATACGGATTGGCCGATGGACGAGCGTATGGTAGCATTATGCGCGGCTCTTCTCCATGATCTAGGTCACGGTCCCTTTTCCCACTCGGTGGAAGAAGCGTTTGATATGGATCACGAAGATTGGACATGCAGAATTGTGCTCGGAGATACTTGTGTGAACGAGGTGTTGCGGGAGGCTGGCGATGACTTTCCAGAGAAGGTAGCCTCCGTCATTCGCAAGACGTATGACAAGCCGATCGTAATGAATCTCGTGACAAGCCCGCTGGATGCGGATCGTATGGATTATTTGCTCCGCGATGCGTATTATACCGGGGTTAATTATGGCACGATTGATATTGACCGGATTTTGCGGCTGCTGCGTCCGTTTCGTGATCGCATCGTCGTCAAGGAATCAGGGATGCACGCTGTAGAGGATTACCTGATGTCCCGGTATCAGATGTACTGGCAGGTATACTTCCATCCGGTGACGCGAAGCTCCGAAATTATTTTGCGACAGATCTTCCGCAGAGCGAAGGAGCTGCATAGCCAGGGATACCGATTTAAGTTCATGATCGAGCCGCTGCCGTCCCTCTTTGAAGGTTCGCTATCCGTCCGCCAGTATTTGCAATTGGATGAAGCGTTGATCCAAACGGCATTTCTGCAATGGACCGCCGAGGAGGACAAGCAGCTTAGCGAATTATGCGGTCGATTCATGCACCGGAAACTGTATAAATACGTGGAATTTGACATGATGGACGAGTCTTTCATCGACGATATTCGCGAGGCATTCCGGCAAGCAGGCCTTCATCCGGAATATGACCTTGCCATTGATTTTCCGACCGATCTTCCTTATGATAGGTTTCATTCGGGCATGCCTTCGAGCGAGAAGCAGATCCTGCTGCTTGATCGTCATGATCAATTGCGGGAAATCTCGGAGGTATCGGAGATTGTGCGCTCTATAAGCGGGATTCACCAAGGGCGTTATCATCTGTATTTCCCGGCGGAAAAAGTGAAGGATGCGCTTGACCGCATGCCTAAACATATCACAGATATTTTCAGACAAAGCTTGTAAGATAGATTCTGGCTGCGCTAGAAATCTCGGCGTTCCCCCTTATACTTTTAAACAGATCGGGGGCAGGCAAAGCAAGTTTGCGACAAAAAGCAACCCAAAGGAGTGGAAATGACGCGATGCTGTTCGACACACATACCCATCTGGATGCGCATCAATTCGACGAGGACCGGGAGGCCGTCATTGCCCGGGCGCTTGAAGCGGGCGTATCAAGAATGATCAATATCGGTTTTAACCGGGAGACCATTCCGACAACGATGAAGCTGGCGGAGTCCTATGACTTTATTTATGCGGCCGTTGGCTGGCATCCTGTAGACGCGATTACGATGAAGGACGAGGATCTGGACTGGATCGCCTCGCTCTGTGCTCACGAGAAGGTGGTTGCGATCGGAGAGATCGGCCTGGACTATCACTGGGACACCTCCCCGAAGGAGGTTCAGCACCGCGTGCTTCGCCGGCAGATTGGCCTTGCGCGTGAACTCGGCATGCCGATTGTCATTCATAACCGGGATGCGCATGAGGATATTGTGAAGATTTTGCGGGAGGAGAAGGCGTCCGAGGTAGGCGGCGTGATGCATTCCTTCTCAGGGAGCTGGGAAACGGCAAAGCTGTGCCTGAATATGGGCTTTCATATTTCCTTTGGCGGGCCGATTACGTTCAAGAATGCCAAGCAGCCGAAGGAGGTTCTTGTTCAGGTTCCGATGGATCGTTTATTGATCGAGACGGATTCGCCGTATTTGACACCGCACCCGTTCCGGGGGAAGCGAAATGAGAGCGGATATGTTAAGATGGTGGCCGAGGCTGCGGCCGAATTGAAAGGAATTACCGTGGAAGAACTGGCTGAGATTACCACGAGAAATGCTATGGAACGATTTTCCATTAAACAAAATCCGGAGCAAAAGCGGTGAAAAAGAGAGTATTTGCGATTAATTAAAGATTTTTTAATACAAAAGAGGTTGATATTACAATATTTTAACCATTTACTTCGAAAAATGTGGTTGATTGTTGCTTTACAACCTGCATGTAAACAGGATATCATCTTTTCAGTGATAAGAAGCTGCCAAGATTTCGAATCTGCAGCGGACCATTTCATGAACCGTCTCGCTTAATCCCTGCTTTTTGGGGAACGGGGGAACCGATACAGCTTTATGCATCCGCGGGATGCCGGGCCGTATTTGATTTCAGTAATTCGAGTCTTTGGGGTGAATTGAACGGACTTCGCCATGAGCGAAGCTCCCGACATAGGGCGTCACTCTTACGTCCAAACCCGACAGCTAACTCCGTAAGCGAAGTAAGAGGGGAATTCTCGTGCACACCTTTTCCATGATTATTGTCATCAGGAAGCCACGTTAGAGCCTCTAGTACTCTTTCAAGGGCTTCTTTTGTTTTTGAATATTGGAGAGGTGATCGTCATACTGTTGGTAAACAGGAGGTGACGAAGCATGGACGGGAAGACGGGGATTGACGCAGGGCGTTTAGTAGCAGTTCGCTCTGTGGGAAAATTTGCTATAGTCACGTCAAATGCATTTCATGCGTTGTCAGACGGCGGGACTATGAAGGAGGATGGAATAGTGGGCGTTTTTCAATCTGAGAAGACCCATGAATCACAATCATCCAGCATGTCTTACGCATTACGATGGAAGCATGAAAATTTGCGTCAATTGGTGTTGCTTGGCACCATGGGTGCCATCACCGTCTCATTGCTCGTGTCGCTGGTTGTTCATGATCAGACGGGTAAGGAAGTTCATCTTGTGGTTGATGGTCGAGTGACCAAAGTCGAAACGCGTGGTTCCCTGCTTCAAGAAGTGCTGGATGAGCAGGCGATTACGTTGAACCCGCAGGATCAGGTGTCGATGCCCCTGAATGGAGCGATTCAGGACGGCGACCGGATCATTATCGAGCGTGCGGTTCCAATCCAAATTACAGTTGACAGCAAAACTCAAACGCTGTTCACCACCCAGAATACGGTCGCTGATGTGCTCAAGGAAGCTCGCATCACGGTCGGGGTAGATGATAAAGTTGTGCCATCCGAAGACACGAAATTGTCCGGTAACATGGATATCCGTGTCATCCGCGTCACGAAACAAACCGTTCAGGAGCCGGAAAGCCGCACCTTCCGCGTGATCAAGACGGCGGACCCTTCTCTGGTCAAAGGCGATAACCGCGTCATTCAACGCGGCGAGAACGGGGTGCTGATTCATCATTACGAGAAGGTATACCATGACGGAAAGCTCGTTTCCAAGACGAAGATCGGTCAAGAGGTAGAACGGAGAACGAAGGATAAGATTATTGCAGTCGGCACCAAGAAGGCTCCGGAGCCGGAGATCGTCGAGGAGCAGACCGTTCAGACGGCTGCTGTGAATGTTAAGGCTACATCTGCGAAGCTGGCCACCGCGAAGAAGGCGCCAGAAGCCAAGGCAGCGGAGAATAACAATAATGTCGTCTCCAAAGCCGGTGTTGATTTTAAATATACCAAGGTGTTGAACAATGTATCCATGACCGCCTATTCCTCGGAACAGCCGGGCATCGGGACACGTACCGCTTCGGGAACCCGAGTGACCGAGGGCCGTACGATTGCAGTTGACCCTAACGTCATTCCGATCGGCTGGTGGGTATACATCGAAGGACTGGGCTTCCGCCGCGCTGAAGATACTGGCGGCGCGATCAAAGGCAACAAAATCGACGTCTATTATGATTCGCTGAATGCAGCCATTAATTTCGGGCGCAAAAACGGGCGTACCGTCTATGTCATCGGCCCGGTAAAACCGAATGTCAATTAACCTGGACCAGCCATAATTCCAATTTACTTTGCCATGATAATGCTATACTATGTAGCTTATAATATACATTGACGATAAGAAGAGGATGATCATCCTCTTCTTTTATTTTGTGATTTGGACAGCTTGGCACCGGCTGGAATGAACGATGTGCCGGAACGCCATCTGGCGGATGCGAAAGAGGAAGGAAGATTGTATCGTATGATCAAGGAAGTTATCGTGGTGGAAGGCCGGGATGATACGGTTGCGATCAAGCGGGCGGTTGAAGCCGACACGATTGAAACCGGCGGCTCGGCCATCAACCAGCATACGCTGCGCCGGATCGCGCTTGCCAAGGAGCGGAGAGGCGTCATTATTCTGACTGACCCCGATCATGCAGGCGAGAGAATCCGGAAGATTATAGATCGGCATGTGCCTGGCTGCAAGCATGCCTTCATCCCGGAGGAAGATGCGACCCGCAAAGGGGACATCGGGGTGGAGAACGCATCGCCGGAGGCTATTAGAAGGGCGCTTGAACGTGTGCATACGTCATTTGAAGGCAGAGAGAGCCAGATCAGTATGGACGACCTGATTGACGCCGGGTTAACGGTTCATCCGGATGCAGCCCAGCGGCGCATGCAGATGGGCAATCTGCTGGGGATCGGCTATTGCAACAGCAAGCAGTTTTACAAGCGGCTCGGAATGTTCCAGATTACACGTGAGGAATTTGCAGCTGCGCTGGCGAAGCTGGATGAAGGAGGCTTGGAGTCATCATGACGCGAATCGAAGATATTTCAACACCAAGGCGAACGAAGGAGATCATTCAGCGCCACGGCTTTTCCTTCAAGAAGAGCCTCGGGCAGAACTTTCTGATCGACCAGAACATTCTGCACAAGATCGTGGAGGCTGCCGAGCTCGATGAAACGAAAGGGGCGCTGGAGATCGGACCGGGGATCGGGGCGCTGACAGAGAAGCTGGCGCAAACCGCTGGCGCAGTCACCGCGGTCGAAATCGACCAGCGTCTCATTCCGATCCTGAAGGAAGTGCTGGAGCCGTACGGCAACGTTCGTGTCCATCACGGCGATGTGCTCAAGGTGGATCTGCACGAACTGTTTCGTACGGATTTTGCGGACAAGGCCAAGGTCAGTGTGGTGGCCAATCTGCCGTATTATGTGACTACCCCGATTCTGATGAAGCTGCTGGAGGAGAAGCTCCCGCTGGAGAATATCGTCATCATGATCCAGAAGGAGGTCGCAGAGCGAATGGCTGCGTCTCCGGGAAGCAAGGATTACGGGAGCCTGAGCATCGCGGTTCAGTATTACAGCGTGCCGAAGCTCGTCTGTACGGTTCCGCATACCGTATTCATTCCGCAGCCGAATGTGGAGTCAGCGGTGATTCGGCTGGAAGTCCGCGAGGAGCCGCCGGTATCGGTGCCGGATGAAGGGTTCTTTTTCGAAGTGGTACAGGCTTCATTCGCCCAGCGGCGCAAGACGATTGCGAACAATCTGAAGAGCCGCTTCTTCCCGGAGAAAGGGCGAGAGCGGCTGGAGCAGCTTCTGGCTGAAGCAGAGATCGAGCCGTCCCGGCGCGGGGAGACACTCAGCATTGAGGAGTACGCGCGGCTTAGCCGCGTTCTGTACGAGGCTGGCATCCGTTAACGCAGTTAATTTGAATCCGGCATGAACCAATCACCGCTTATGCCCATACCATAGGGTAGGGGTGATGTTGATGAACTTGGGAGATTTGGTCGTTCGTAAATCCTACGGCGGCGATATCACGTTCCGGGTGGAGGATGTGCGGCGGGAGAACATCATCATTAAAGGGACAGAATTCAGGCTGCTGGCTGATTCGCCGGCTGATGATCTGGTCAAGGCGCCGTATCCCGCTGTAAGCGAACGAACAAAGCAGGCACGGATTAAGGCCAGCGAGTCATTAAGCCGCCTGGAGAAGCATAAGCAGGAACAGAGTGAGCGTCAACTGGCCAGCCTTCGGAATGAATGGGGCCAGAACGTGGATAAAGGTTATTTTGACGTGCCTGGAAAGGTTCTTCATCTGGATGGAGACCCCCAATATTTGAAAAAAAGCCTGGCACTGTACAATCAGCTTCGGGTACCGGCGGAAGGGCATTACGTCAATGAATCGGCCATGGCGGATGTGCTGTACCATATGCTGCCGCGGGTAAGGCCCGACATTGTCGTCATCACAGGCCATGACGGCGTGCTCAAGCGCAGACAACCGTACAATCTGTACAGTCTCGACAGTTACAAAAATTCGCAAAACTTCGCTTCGGCGATTCAGGTCGCGCGTCAATATGAACGCAATATGGACTCCCTGATCATTGTGGCAGGGGCATGCCAGTCTCATTTTGAGGCGCTGCTTCAGGCGGGCGCCAACTTTGCAAGCTCTCCAGGCCGCATTCTGATCCATGCGCTGGACCCGGTATACGTGGCTGCAAAGGCCGCTTACACGTCCGTCAGGGACACGGTGAACATAACCGATATTATTCACCATACCATTAGCGGCAGCCAGGGGCTCGGAGGTATTGAGACGCGAGGCAGCTACCGCATCGGTCTGCCGCGCCTTCAGGACCTCTCCACCTTGAAGGTGACGCCAACGGTCAATTAATTGCACAAGGGGGCCAGGAATGGCTCTCATACAGCCCTGGAACCTAGGAGCGATCCTGAAGCGCGGGCTGCGAGGAATTTGATTTCCTTGCAGCCCGCGCTTTTTTGGCATGGGCCGATGAGGATACATAATTGAAGCAAGAATGGTGCATATTAATCAAAATGGAAGTCGCGGTTCCTCTTTCGAAAAAAATTCATTGACAATACATTTTTGATGCTGATATAATTAAATATTTTTGATTTGACATTTGCCCCCGGTATCATATATAATGGACAAGGAAAGAGGTGGTCGTCGACAATGGCTAAAAACGCGCTGTTGGAAATCAAACGCAGTCTCGATGCCCATTTAGGGCAAAAAATTACCCTTCGGGCTAATGGTGGTCGCCGTAAGACCGTAGAGCGCACTGGTGTTTTGGAAGAAACGTACCCTTCTGTTTTCATTGTAAAGCTGGACCAGGACCAGCAAACCTTTAAACGCGTATCCTACAGCTACGCTGATATTCTCACGGAAACTGTAGAAATTATGGTGACTGGCGATGACAGCCAGATGCGAATCACCTATATCAAGTCCTAAACTTCATGTTTTAAAGGAAGCAGCTCTCTTTGCGGGGCTGCTTTTTGTTGCCATACAGCTGCCTGCCGCATGAGGGCGGAGTGCGGCGAGCATAATATAAAAGCGCGATCTTCACACCTGATCTGATCGGTGACGGGGCCATTGCAGCGGCAGTGAGCCGGAAGACGCGTGACTCAGAAGCTGACTTTAGGCCATCATGATCATTTTAAGGAGGCGGCACGATGGGCAGACGAAGACGCATCATGTCAGATCAATTGAAGAATGAATTGGCTAAAGAGCTCGGGTTTTACGATACGGTTCAGAAGGAAGGCTGGGGAGGCATCAAGGCCAAGGATGCCGGCAACATGGTGAAACGGGCCATCCAGCTTGCTGAACAGGCAGCCCGCAAATCGGATTAATCGTCAGCCATCATGGAGAGACAGGGCCTTTTAGAGGGTCCTGTCTTTCTTTTATCCATCCGGATGTCCGCCAAGGCGATGCCTGTCATTTTGACATCATGCAAATTCCGGCATTCGTTTGTCAGGGAATTCATGACTTCGCGACACGAGTTTGTTAAGATAGAAGCACTAGAGATTATTCTCGCGAATAGGAAGCTCATGCATAAGGGAAAAGCTAAGGATAGGTGAACGTCGTGAAAATATACGAAAAAGCGCCGGCAAAAATCAATTTGATGCTGGATGTGCTCCACAAGCGGCCAGACGGCTTCCATGAGGTTGAGATGGTCATGACCATGATCGACCTTGCCGACCGCCTGGAGATGTCGGAACAGCCCCGCGATACGATTATCATTACGAGTCAGGCGGGATATATTCCGCTGGACGAGAAGAATCTGGCCTTTCAGGCAGCCAGGCTGATTAAGGAGCGTTACGACGTTCGTAAGGGAGTACATATCCACCTGGACAAAAAAATACCGGTTGCAGCCGGTCTCGCCGGAGGAAGCAGCGACGCTGCAGCCACGCTGCGCGGCCTGAATCGCCTGTGGGGGCTTCATATCCCCGAGGAGGAGCTGCTCACGCTAGGCGCTGAACTCGGCTCGGATGTGCCTTTCTGCGTCCAGGGAGGCACGGCGCTTGCGACAGGGCGCGGGGAGAAGCTGACACCGATCCCGAGCCCGCCGCAGTGCTGGGTCATTGTGGCGAAGCCGCCGATTAACGTATCGACGGCCGAGGTGTACGGCAAACTGCGTGCTGACAATGTGCAGCATCATCCATCGGCGGAGGCGATGATCGCGGCGCTGGAGCAGGGGAGCTTCCGCGACATGTGCGCGTCGCTCGGCAATGTGCTCGAGGAAGTGACGCTGAAGATGCATCCGGAGGTTCAGCAGCTGAAAGAGGGGATGCTGAAGCTGGGCGCCGACGGGGCGCTTATGTCCGGCAGCGGTCCGACCGTATTCGGGCTGGTGGCGAAGGAATCGAAGGTGGCCCGCATCTATAACGGGCTTCGCGGATTTTGCAAAGAAGTGTACGCAGTTCGCCTGCTCACCTGAACCGTGAGCTCATGCAGCTAAAGAGACAAGGACGATAACGGGTGGAATTGCAATCCATATTGTAAAAATACGTACAAAAGTGTTATATTTACAGTATAATATTCGGATTTAGCGAGGAACCCATGTGAAAAAACTAAAACGAAGTGAACGATTGGTCGATATGACCCAATATTTATTAACCAAACCGCATACTTTGATTCCCCTGACGACCTTCGCCGAGCGCTACGGAGCTGCCAAGTCGTCGATCAGCGAGGACCTGGCCATTATCAAGGATGTATTCGAGAACGAGGGCATCGGCGAGCTTCAGACGCTGGCTGGAGCGGCAGGCGGAGTACAGTATATTCCGAAGCTGCACAAGGAGCATGCCTATGCGTTTGCAGAGAAGCTGTGCCATCAGCTGGAGCAGCCCGATCGGATCTTGCCGGGCGGTTACCTGTATATGTCGGATTTGCTGGGCCAGCCATCGCTTATGAACGAGGCGGGCAAGATTATTGCCACGGCTTTTGCCGACAGAGATATCGATGTGGTCATGACAGTGGAAACCAAAGGGATACCGCTTGCCTATGCCACTGCGGCACAGCTTAACCTGCCGGTCGTGCTGGTTCGCAGGGACCATCAGGTGACGGAAGGCTCAGCGGTGAGCATCAACTATGTCTCCGGATCCCACAAGAGCATCCATACGATGTCTTTGTCCCGGCGAGCCCTGAAGGAACAGTCCCGGGTGCTTATCGTGGATGACTTCATGAAGGCCGGCGGCACGATTCAGGGCATGGTCGACCTGCTCGGCGAATTTAATGCTGAAGTAGCAGGTGTAGGCGTTCTGGTGGAGTCTGGAGCGGTGGAGTCCGAGGAACGATTGCTGGAGGACTATATTTCTCTGGCCAGATTGTCGGATGTCGACTCCAAAACCAAGATGATTAAGGTAACCCCTGGAAATTACTTCGAACAATAAGCGGCGATTTATGTCGAGCACGTTAGCGTTTTCATTCGAATCAGCACGAAGTCTGTCGAAAACATCACTTTCTAAAAAAAATTCCTGTTTTTAGGACATTTTATACTAGAAAAAAGAAGGATTTCGGGTTTGCTGTGTGGAATTAAACTACCCAAGTCTCTGATGGAAAAAGGTGGTGAACACACATGCAAATTACGGATGTCAGACTCCGCCGCGTCAACTCTGAGGGGAGAATGAAAGCAATCGCATCCATTACCATCGATAATGAATTTGTCGTTCACGACATTCGCGTTATCGACGGTAACAACGGAATGTTCGTTGCCATGCCGAGCAAGCGCACTCCAGATGGAGAGTTTCGCGACATTGCCCATCCTATTTCTTCCGGCACTCGCGAGAAGATTCAATCGGCTGTATTGGCCGAGTATGAACGCGCTGCCACGGAAGAAGAAGTGATTGAAGAAGGCGCTTAAGATTCAAAATTGGGGTTCAAGGAAAAGAGAGCCATACTCGTGGCTCTCTTTTCTTTTTTTGTAGAATGATATATATTCAGTATTGAGTTCAAGAGGAGGAGGCATGGCCCTTGAAAAGATATGCTATTGTGCTCGCTGCTGGGCAGGGCAAACGAATGAAATCGAAACTGTATAAAGTGCTGCACCCGGTTTGCGGCAAGCCGATGGTAGGACATGTGCTTGATACGGTCCGCCAGGCGCGCTGCGAGCGCAGTGTTGTGGTGGTAGGACATGGTGCCGACGCGGTTCGCGCATACCTTGGAGACGCGGCGGAATATGTCCTTCAGGAGGAACAGCTCGGGACAGGCCACGCCGTGAAACAGGCCAAGGATCTTCTTGGCGGGGTGGACGGCTCCACGATTGTCATTTGCGGAGACACCCCTCTTGTTACAGCAGAGACCTTAGATAAGCTGTTGGCGCTTCATGAGGAGCAGCAGTCAGCGGCTACCATTCTTACGGCACATCTGGACCAACCGCAAGGTTACGGACGCGTGATTCGTAGCAGTGAGGGCAGTGTGCTGCGCATCGTAGAACAGAAGGACTGCAGTCCGGAAGAAGATGCGGTGCAGGAGATTAATACCGGTACCTATTGTTTTGATAATAAAAAACTGTTTGCTGCACTGGAACAAGTCACCAATCAGAATGCGCAGCAGGAGTACTACCTGACCGATGTGATCAGCATATTGAAGAATGCCGGTGAAACGGTGCTTGCTTACCAGACCAGCGATTATGCAGAATCCATCGGCGTTAACGACCGCCTTGCCCTATCGGAGGCGGAAGGCTTTATGCGGAAGCGGATTGCCAAGCAGCATATGCTGAGTGGCGTCACCATCATCGACCCGGATTCCACTTACATTGGGGCTGATGTACAGATTGGATCGGATACCGTTCTATATCCGGGCACGGTGCTGAAAGGACATACGGTCATCGGTCAGGACTGCACGATCGGTCCGAACTCGGACATCGAGGATTCCGTCATTGCAGACGGCGTGTCCGTCAAGCATTCCGTATTGAGCGGGGCTGAAGTCGGCTCCCGGACGTCTGTCGGCCCATTCGCATACCTGCGGCCAGGAGCCAAGCTGGGCGAGGATGTGAAGGTTGGGGATTTTGTTGAGGTGAAGAATGCTACGATCGACAACGGCTCCAAGGTGTCTCATCTCAGCTATGTGGGCGATGCCAAAGTCGGCAAGAATGTAAATATCGGCTGCGGCGCGATAACGGTCAACTATGATGGTTATAATAAGTCCATTACCGAGATCGAGGACGATGCCTTCATCGGCAGCAACGTCAATCTTGTCGCTCCGGTCACTGTCGGCAAGGGCGCATTTGTTGTCGCCGGCTCGACTATCACCCAATCCGTTGGGGAGAACGATCTGGCAATTGCCAGACAACGACAGGAGAACAAGCCGGGATACGCCGAGAAGATCCGGGCAAGAGCACTCGCCAAAAAGAACAAGAAAAAATCGTAACGCCGGTTCCCGGTAATTGAACAAGCGGTGATCGGACAGCCTAATTCAACGAACCAGCACGGAGGGTTATTTATTCTATGACTTATCTTGATTCTAAATTAAAAATATTCACCTGTAATTCCAATCCTAAACTTGCCCATCAGATTGCAGATTACATCGGTATTCCGATGGGGGAATCCCACACGACCAGCTTTAGCGACGGGGAGATTCAAGTGAAGCTTTCCGAGAGCGTGCGCGGCTGCCATGTCTACATTGTGCAGTCGACCTGCTATCCGGTTAACGATAACCTGATGGAACTGCTGGTTATGGTGGACGCGCTGAAGCGGGCTTCGGCAAAAAGCATCAACGTTGTCATCCCGTACTACGGCTATGCCCGTCAAGACCGGAAAGCCCGCTCCAGAGATCCGATCACCGCGAAGCTGGTTGCGAATCTGATCGAGAAGGCCGGCGCGCATCGCGTCATTACGATGGACCTGCATGCGATGCAGATCCAGGGCTTCTTCGACATTCCGGTCGATCATCTGCTAGGCGTGCCGATTCTTGCCCAGTATTTCCGTTCCAAGCAGATTGAGAATCCGGTTATCGTATCGCCAGACCATGGCGGCGTTGTCCGTGCGAGAAAGCTGGCTGATTTCCTGAATGCGCCGCTTGCGATTATCGACAAGCGCCGTCCGGAACCAAATGTCAGCGAAGTGATGAACATCATCGGTCATATCGAAGGCAAGACGGCGATTCTGATCGACGATATTATCGACACGGCCGGTACCATTGTGCTGGGCGCGAATGCGCTGATGGAAGGCGGCGTTAAAGAGGTGTACGCGTGCTGTACGCATCCGGTGCTCTCCGGGCCGGCGCATGAGCGGCTGGAGAACTCGCCGATCAAGGAAGTGGTTGTCACCGATACGATTCCGATCACGAATCCGAACCCGAGCAGCAAGCTGACCGTGCTGTCTGTTGCACCGCTGATGGGCGAAGCGATCATCCGGGTACATGAGGAATTATCAATCAGTAAGTTGTTTGAAATAGAATAATAAACCGTGCCTGCAGGGTTACATCTCCACCGTCCGGTGGAAATGTAGCCCTTGTCGGCTATGAGTGACACCAGGATCAGTGAGCCGCTGGTTCGGCTGGACTCCCGATGGGAAAACGCTTTCACAACAAAGCAGCCCAGAGGCCGTCGGACTAGTAGCCGGGTCTTGATACAAATACGAATGTTTGTCGATTGTACAGCGTTCCCTCGATTTCAACGAAGTTGGGGTCCACGGCTGTAATCAAGCCCACATCAACGTGACAGTCCCGCTCGTAGACTTGGACGGGAATGGCATGCTTCATATGGTATTGAAAATGGCTGTGGTGCGTTAAACGCTGATCAAACTCTTTCAATGCCGATTCACCTTCTTCATGGGGCGTATTCGAATTTATGCTTCGGTATGGCCTGTTATATCCGTGATTAGAGTATGATCATATTGTACTCAGAAAAAGGCAAAGAAGAAAGCAAAAATGATGAAAGGAACTTGGACGAGATGAAATGGATTGTCGGGCTGGGAAACCCTGGCCCTGCTTATGAGAAGACGCGCCACAACGTCGGTTTTATGGCACTGGACGCGCTTGCCGAGCGGCATGGTATGAAATTCACGATGAGCAAATGCAAGTCGGTTATTGCGGAAGGAATGATCCTTGGTACGAAAACGGTTTTAATCAAACCGATGACGTTTATGAATTTATCAGGGGAAGCGGTCCGCGCGTACATGGACTATTACAAGGTTTCCCTGGACGATCTGATCGTGGTCTATGATGACCTGGATACCGAAGTCGGGAAAATCCGGCTTCGCTATCAGGGAAGTGCAGGCGGCCACAACGGCATTAAATCCATCATCCAGCATACCGGAACCCAGACCTTTAACCGGGTTCGGATGGGCATATCGCGGCCAGAGCCGGGCTATGCCATCGTGGACTACGTGCTTGGTGCGTTTCCGAAGAAGGAGCAGGAACCGCTGAAGCAGATGATCGAGCACACCTGTGATGCACTGGAATACAGTCTTGACCATACGTTTGAGCAGACGATGGCCAAGTTCAACAAGTCATAGACGGCGTAGAGGAATCTGGAAACATCGGGTAGTGTTCACCAATTGTTCGTCTGAAACGCGGCTGAACCGGGCATACTGAAGGTATATACGATCTTCAGGAGGCATATGATGGCGATAAACTATATTTGCAGACATTGCCGGACGTTTCAGGGCAGAATTGATTCCCACGAGGTGACAGAAGCCCGATTAGGCTTTGATTCCTTGACCCCCGAGGAGCGCAGGGATATAATAGCGTATGATTTTAACGGGGAGGTTACGGTGCGGGTGACCTGTGATCACTGCAGAGAGGCGCTGGAGGCTAATCCCGAGCTCAGCCTGCTTACCAATCCGCTTCAGTAACCGGAAGGAAGCCCCGGATCTTGAGTTGCTATCCTCGAAGACACACCGGCGGCTGTTCGTCATGCCGCCTCAGCCTTGGCAGTTTTATGCTCAAGGCTCTTTTCGGTTATATATTGGATCTATTATGGAATTGCAGTAGATTTTAAGTTTTTTATTTCTTGTGCATAAGAGAGGTGCCCCTTTTGTTACAAGCACTTATTGATGTATTCTCGAAAGATTCGGATTTCCAATCGATTTCTGCCGGCCTTCGTGCCGGCATGAAGGAGCAATTGATCTCCGGTCTTTCCGGTTCGTCCAGGCAAATCTTAATGGCGGCTCTGTATCAGGAGCAGCAGCGTCCGCTGCTGGTCGTGACCCACAACATGTTCTCCGCTCAGAAAATTGCAGATGATCTTCAGGATGCGCTTTCACCGGATCAGGTTCTGCTCTATCCGGCCAATGAACTGGTCGCTGCGGAATCGGCGGTATCCAGCCCCGAGACTTTGGCGCAGCGGATCGATGTGCTTACCCGCTGCGCCAGAGGCTTCCGGGGCATTGTCGTTGCGCCTTTCTCGGGCGTTCGTCGCCTTCTGCCGACGCCTGAAGCGATGGCCGAAGCCCGAATCACCCTTCAGGACGGAGGGACCCTTGTGCTGGAGCAATTCCTGAACAAGATGATCGAGATGGGCTACGAGCGTGTCGAGCGGGTGGAAAGCCGCGGCGAGATGAGTGTGCGCGGCGGCATTGTGGACTTCTACCCGATGACGTCGGAGCTTGCTTACCGGATTGAGCTTTTTGCCGAAGATATTGATTCCATCCGCACCTTTGACCCGTCCGATCAGCGGTCGATTGACAAGGTCCGCGAGGTTGTCATTACCCCGTGCAAGGAGATTATTGCGACCGAAGAGCGGATGAGGCAGGCAGCGGACAAGGTGCAGCGGCTGCTGGAAGCCCAGCTGGAGGCGATGACGGATCGTCAGGCGAAGCTGCGTCTTCGCGAGGAGATCCACCGTGAGCTGGAGATGCTGAAAGAACGCATGTATTTCCCTGAAATTTATAAATATATTTCTTTGCTGTATCCGGAAAAGACCCATCTGTATGATTACATGCCGGACGATACCCTGCTCATTATGGATGAGCCGGCACGTCTGCTTGAAACGTCGAAGCAGCTGGAGCGGGATGAGGCGGAGTGGAATTTGCATTTGATGCAAAACGGCAAAACGCTGCCGAACCTGCCGCTGTCGCTCGACAGCGAGGAGCTGATCTATGAGCATCGTTATCAGGCGCTGCTCATCTCGATCTTCCTGCGGCAGGTTCCCAAGATGCAGCCGAAAAACATCGTCAACTTCATTACGCGCGGCATGCAGGATTTCCATGGCCAGATGAACGTGCTGAAAGCCGAGATGGAGCGCTGGAAGAAATCCGGCGTACAGGTGTTCATGCTCGCCGGCGATGCCGAGCGCATGGACCGGATTCGGCGGGTGCTTGACGACTATGGCATTGAGGAGCCGACGATTCTGGAGGGCCATCTGCAAAACGGCTACGAAATGCCTTCGGTTCATATCGCCATCATCACCGAAAGCGAGATGTTCACCTCCAAGCAGCGCAAGACACGCAAAACGACCCAAAATATGGACAACGCCCAGCGGATCAAAAGCTATACCGAGCTGAAGGTCGGCGATTATGTGGTGCATCAAAACCACGGGATCGGGAAATATATGGGAATCGGAACGCTTGAAATTAACGGCATTCACAAGGACTACATGCATATCCTGTATGCCGGCGGCGACAAGCTGTCCGTACCGATCGAACAGATTGATCTGATTCAGAAGTATGTCGGGTCCGAGGACAAGGAGCCGAAGATTTACAAGCTCGGCGGCAACGAATGGAACCGGGTGAAGAACAAGGTCCGCTCCTCGGTTCAGGATATTGCCGACGATCTGATCAAGCTGTATGCCGAGCGCCAGGCCGCTCCGGGCTATGGCTTTGAGAAAGATACGCCGGAGCAGCAGGAGTTCGAGGATCTGTTCCCTTATGACGAGACGCCGGATCAGCTTCGGGCGATCTCCGAAATCAAGAAGGATATGGAGCAGAACCGGCCGATGGACCGCCTGCTCTGCGGCGATGTGGGCTACGGTAAAACCGAGGTGGCCGTCCGGGCAGCATTCAAGGCGGCCATTGAAGGCAAACAGGTGGCCGTTCTGGTGCCGACAACGATTCTTGCACAGCAGCATTACGAAACCTTCCGTGAGCGCTTTGCTAACTACCCGATTAACATTCAGGTGTTGAGCCGTTTCCGAAGCCGCAAGGAGCAGAATGAAACGATCAAGCAGGTGAAGCTGGGCGGAGTGGACATTCTCATCGGCACGCATCGCCTGCTGTCGCAGGACATCGTGTTCAAGGACCTGGGCCTGCTCATCGTCGACGAAGAGCAGCGGTTCGGCGTGACGCACAAGGAAAAGCTCAAGAAATTGAAAACGAATGTGGACGTATTGACGCTGACGGCTACGCCGATTCCGCGTACGCTGCATATGTCCATGCTCGGGGTGCGGGACCTGTCGGTCATTGAGACACCGCCGGAGAACCGCTTCCCGGTGCAGACGTATGTTGTGGAGCACAGCCAGACGCTGGTCCGCGAAGCGATTGAGCGTGAGCTGGCCCGAGGCGGACAGGTGTACTACCTGTATAACCGCGTTCAGGGCATTCAGGAAATGGCGGCCCAGATCTCCATGCTGGTGCCTGAAGCGAAGGTCGGCGTCGGCCATGGCCAAATGACGGAAACCGAGCTGGAGAAGACGATTCTCGACTTTTTGGACGGAGAATATGATGTGCTGGTCAGCACCAGCATTATTGAAACCGGGGTCGACATTCCGAATGTGAACACCCTGATCGTGCACGATGCTGACAAGATGGGCTTATCCCAGCTGTACCAGCTGCGCGGGCGTGTGGGCCGATCCAACCGGATTGCCTATGCCTACTTCACGTACCAGCGGGACAAGGTGCTGACAGAGGTGGCGGAGAAGCGTCTGCAGTCGATCAAGGAATTTACCGAGCTGGGTTCGGGCTTTAAAATCGCGATGCGCGACCTGGCCATTCGGGGGGCAGGCAATCTGCTTGGGGCCGAGCAGCACGGATTTATCGCCTCGGTAGGCTTCGATCTGTACTCGCAGATGCTGGCCGAGGAGATCCAGAAGCGCAAAGTGAGCATGCTGGGCGAGCCGGCAGCGCCGACCCAGGATTGGAACACCTCTATTGACCTTGGCATCGATGCGTATCTGCCTTCGGACTATATTTACGACAGCATGCAAAAAATCGAAATTTATAAAAAAGTGGCTGTCGTCTCGACAATCGATGAGTCGGCGGAGCTGGAGGATGAACTGCTGGACCGCTTCGGAGAACCTCCGCAGGCGGTCAAGAACCTTCTCGCCGTTTCCAGGCTGAAGGTGTACGGCAGATGGTATGGCATCGATTCGATTGTACAGCGCGGCGACGATGTTGTGTTGCAGTTTTACGAAGGACAGGATAGGGCTGTAAATGCAACAGAACTTGCGCGAATTGGAAATATGTTCGAAAGACGTGTACAATTTGAACAAGGGCCATCCATGGTGATCCGAATTAAAGGCAAGGGATTATCCGATCAGCAGCTGCTCGAATTGCTGGAGCAGTTCCTAGAAGCCGCCAAGGAGCCATTTCATTTGAAGGGAGAACTACAGAATGCCATCAAGAAATAACAAGGCATGGAGAACGATTGTCGTCTCGATGACAGCCGTACTGACCTTGTCGATATTTACAGCGTGCGGGAAAGAGAACAATACGGAGCCCGAAGTGGACAACAGCAAAGTGGTTGTCAAATATACAGGTGGAGAAATTACGGAGAAGGAGTTCGAGCTGGAGCAGCGGATCATCGCGCTTATGTCGCCGGCATATGCTCAGTTCCTGGAGATGGATGAGTTCAAGGAGTACCTGGCACGCCAGAGCGTGACCTACGAATATCTCTTTGCCAAGGCGGATGATGCCGCCAAGGAAGCTGCGCAGAAGCAGGTGGATGACCAGATCGCCCAGTACAAAACCGGGATGGGCGGCGAAAGTCAATTTCAGTCCTATCTGGAGCAGAGCAACCTGACCGAAGAAGATCTGAGAAATTATATGCATCGGATCATGACCGTGTCGGAGTATGAGAAGAACCAGGTTAGCGACGATGAGATCAAGGAATATTTCGAAGACAACCCGACGGATTTCACCCGGGTCACCGTACGCCACGTGTTGATCCAGTTCACGGATGCCGAAGGCAATGAGCGGACGCCGCAGGATGCCCTCAAGCTGGCGAACGAAGTGAAGTCCAAGCTGGAGGCGGGAGAAGACTTTGCTGCGATTGCCAAGGAATACTCCGAAGACCCGGGTTCGAAGGAAACGGGAGGCCTGTATGAGAACCGGCGTGCCGGAGACTGGGTCCCAGAATTCAAGGAGAAGGCGCTGAGCCTGGAACTGAACACGATCAGCGATCCGGTTGAGACCTCCTACGGATACCATGTCATGAAGGTGGAAGCCCGTCAGGAGATAACGTATGACACGATGCCGGATGAAGATAAAGAGGACATTCGCAATGAACTCGCCGCAGGTAAAATCGATGAATTCATGCAGAACGAGCTGAATGACATCATCGAAAGCATGGATCTCCCGAAGAGTGAGAACAGTGGCGAACAGGGCGGAAACCAAGGAACGGAAGGACCGGAAGGCCAGGGTGATCAAGGCCAGCCGGCGGAAGGAACTCCGGAAGATACAACTGACAGCAACAACGGCGAGTAAAGCTGTGGCTTGGAACCAACGAACAGCATGAATTTACACACAGGATGATGGATTTTCGACTTCGTAACGTTCAGCGCATCGCTTCAGTCGATGCCCATTTCAGGCAATGTCTGCACAGATGATGTATAAGGAATTGGGAACGGATGAATACTATGGTCAGACATTAACTTATATACCTGGGGACATCCTCTTCCCGACTGGACAGTAGTTGAAAAATCTTCTTAAGAAAGTGGGGCAACAAGTGACATGAAAGCTACTGGTATCGTCCGCCGCATCGATGACCTCGGTCGCGTGGTCATTCCTAAGGAAATTCGACGTACTTTACGGATTCGCGAAGGAGATCCGCTCGAGATTTTTGTTGACCGGGACGGGGAAGTAATCCTGAAGAAATATTCCCCGATCGGTGAGCTCGGAGATTTCGCGAAAGAATATGCCGAATCTCTGTATGAAGGCACAGGCCACATTACGATCATTTCCGACCGCGACTCATTCATTGCGGTTGCGGGGGGATCGAAGAAAGAATATTTGGACAAGCCGATCGGCAATCTGCTGGAGAATTGCATGGAGAATCGCAAAACGGTCCTGGAAGCGAACAGCGGCACATACGAGATTGGTAAGGATCATCCAGAGACGCTGTCTTCGTTTGTCGCGGCGCCAATCATCGCGGGAGGAGATCCGATCGGCAGCGTGGTGCTGCTGAATAAGGATGAGTCTGTCACGATGGGTGAAATGGAAATCAAAATGGCGGAAACCGCGGCCGGATTCCTTGGCAAGCAAATGGAACAATAAGCTGGCCTGTTATCCCTAGTACGAAATGGTCTACAGCTCCCGCTGAACAAGAGCGTCGCTCTTGGGCAGCCGGGAGCTTTTTATGTTCTGGCGAAGCATCCGGTTTTTGTGCCTGCTGGCGCGTCCCGGTATAATGGATTTGTTGTAGCTGTTAAACAATCCTCCATCGGCCTTAGGCAAGGCCTTCATATGGAGGCTGGGGATATAAAGGCGGAGAGATGATGAAACCGAATCAGACAGGAGCCAGGCTCCTTCAGGGAGCCTTTGTGCTTAGTGCGGCTGCGATTGCCTCAAAGCTGATTGGCACGCTGCAGAAAATCCCCCTTCAAAATTTGGGCGGAGACGAGGCCTTTGGCATTTATAATACGGTAAACCCGCTATATACGATGGTGATTACGATAGCAGCGGCCGGATTTCCGGCGGCCATATCGAAGTTTGTCGCCGAATATGAGAGCGAAGGAAGATGGCAGGACAGCCTCCGGATCGTTCGCCTCTCATCCCTGCTGCTGGTGTCGTTCGGTATGGTGCTCGGTGCCTTGATGTATATCGGCGCACCGCTCCTCGGGCACTGGATTGGAACGAGTCAGGTTGTGCCTTCCATTCGCGGCGCGGCGCTTGCGCTCGCTTTTGTGCCCTGGATGGCCGTGCTGCGGGGATACTTTCAAGGTCTTCATAACATGGTTCCGACGGCCGTCTCGCAAATTGTGGAGCAAAGCGTTCGCGTATCCGTCATGATCGTGCTGTTGCTCATCCTGATCCGGCAGGGAGCATCCCCGGACAGGATCGCCGCGGGCGCGCTGCTCGGCTCAGCGGCTGGCGGGGCCGCAGGTCTGCTCGTCATGGGCTGGTACTGGCGCAAGCAGACCGGATTGCGCAGGAGGGAGGGCGTTCGGCCCGGCGCGCATAGCGGCGGAGCGCAGCTGGAGGTGAATGAATTTCGAGGAAGTGCCGATGATAGTAAGGAGGGGACCGGTGTTCTTCTTCGCCGTCTGATCGCCTATGCGATTCCGGTCTGTCTGAGCCTCCTTGCCGTTCCGCTCATCGGGCTGGTCGATACGTTCACGGTGCCTCGTCTGCTCAGCGATTCCGGACTGACAGGGCGAGGGGCGATGACGGAATTTGGATTGTACAACCGGGGCCTGCCCTTGGTCCAGCTCGTGACGATGCTCGCGACTTCATTGTCGGTGCTGTTTATTCCTGCGCTGGCGGAGGCGAAGCACAAGCGGGACGTTCACGCCCTGAAAGGGCAGACCCGCATGGCGCTGCGCTGGTTCTGGCTGCTCGGGATGACCGCATCGGTAGGGCTGGCGGTGCTGGCCGAACCGATCAACATCATGCTGTATGAGGATGCCGCCGGGACCGGGACGCTGCGCTGGGTCGCCTTTACTGCGGTTGGCGGCACGATGAGCATCATCTCGGCGGCGCTGCTGCAAGGGGTCGGCATCGTGCGCGCCCCAGCCGTGCATCTGCTCGCTGCGGCGGGGATCAAGCTTGCGCTGAACCTGCTGCTCGTGCCGCAGCTTGGCATTACAGGCGCGGCCGCCGCCGGCGTATGCGCCTATCTCACTGCAGCAGCGCTGAACATCGCGCTGCTGATGCGCCGCGCCGGCGTCCGCCCAGCCGCCGGCCAACTGCTCGCCCGGCCCGCGCTCGTATTCGCGGCCGTGGCGCTGGCCGCCTGGGCCGCGAGCAGCGCGGCAGGCGGCTTGCTTGGCGCGGCCGGCTTCGCCCCGGGCCGCGCGGCTGCGGCCGCCGCCAGCCTGTGCGGCGTGGCGGCCGGGGGCGGCGCCTTTGTGCTCGGCGCCGCCTGGACGAAGCTCCTCACAGCGGAGGAGCTTCGGATGCTGCCCAAGGTGGGCAAGCCGCTGGCCGCGCTGCTGCGGGCCATGCGCGTGCTGCGGTAGCCTTGGGCAGCTTGGGCAAGGCAGAGGCCGCCGGCGCATTCGCGCGCCCGGCGGCCCTCTGGGCGGCTTGACGGCCCAGCCGCCCTTATCGGCGCGTGCGGCCGTCTGACCCGCCGCCATGCTGGCCGCGCGCATGCCAGGGCAGCGGCGATGAATGCCGCCTCGCGCACCCGCGCCTGGCATGCCCAATGCCGCGCCCACCAATGCATGCAGCGGCTGCGGCTGCTGCGGAGCCGGACGCGCTCTGGCCCGCTATGGCGTCCGCTAAGTATGGACAGACGCGAGCCGGTGCGGGCCAGACGTGAGATGTTTGATCTTCTGTGCTATAGTAGTGTACGATATCAACGTCAATCCCGCGAACGAATAGCGAAAGGAAGTATCATATGAGCGCAGCAATTACGGTGGTTGGCCTCGGCTCGGGGAATCCCGACCGTCTAACCTTAGGTATCTTGAAAACGATGCAGCGCGCTTCCCGGGTATATGTGCGGACATTATCCCACCCGGTGATGGCTGCGCTGGAGGAACTTCAGGTGAAGCTGGAGTCGTTTGATCATGTCTATGAGACGCATGATACATTTCCGGAAGTGTATGAGTCTATTGCCTCTCAGCTGATCAATCTGGCGAAGGCAGGGGAAGCAGGGTCGGAGGTCGTCTATGCCGTTCCCGGCCATCCGATGGTAGCGGAAGCGACGGTGCGGCTCCTGCGCGAACGGTGCCCGAAGGAGCAGGTGGCGCTGACCGTCCTCGGCGGCGAAAGCTTCCTGGACGAAGCCTTTGTCCGCCTTGGCTTCGATCCGATTGAAGGCTTTCAGCTGCTCGACGCTGCCGAGCTGAACAGCCATATGGTACAACCCCAGCTGCACACCTTGATCGGCCAGGTGTACGATATGTTCACGGCCTCTGAGGTCAAGCTGGCGCTGATGGAGATTTATCCCGATGATTATCCGGTCATTGTTGGCCATGCCCTCGGCGTGGAAGGCGAGGAGTGCATCCAGCAGGTTCCGCTGTATGATCTGGACCGCATCGACGGCTACGGGAACCTGTCGCTTGTCTATGTGCCTCGCAGCGACGATGCCGGGCTCAGACAGCGTTCCTTCGCAAGACTGCACGAGATCGTGGGCATTCTCCGCAGTCCGGAAGGATGCCCGTGGGACCGCGAGCAGACCCATGAGTCGATCCGCAAGAATCTGATCGAGGAAACGTACGAGGTGCTGGAGACGATTGACGAGGACGATCCCGAGCATATGGAGGAAGAGCTTGGCGATCTGCTGCTTCAAATCATGCTCCATGCCCAGATGGAGGAAGAGCTCGGCACCTTCACGGTGTACGATGTCATCCAGAGCCTGAATGACAAGCTGATCTTCCGCCATCCGCATGTCTTTGGCGACCGCAGCGCCAATGATGCCGAGAGCGCGCTTCAGAACTGGGAGCAGATGAAGCAGGAGGAGAAGCGTCGCAAGGGACAGAATCCGCAGGAAGCCTCGGCGCTGGCCGGCATACCGCGCGATCTGCCGGCCTTGATGAAGGCCTACAAGCTGCAGAAGAAAGCGGCGAAGGTCGGATTCGATTGGGAGGACATCCACGGCGTCTTTCTCAAGATCGAGGAGGAGCTTGCCGAGCTGAGGGCCGCAGTGGCGGAAGGCGAGGCAGCCGAAGCCCAGGCACTGGAGCTTGGGGACCTGCTGTTTGCCGTATGCAACGCGGCGCGGTTTATCGGGGCAGATCCGGAGGAGGCGCTCTCTCGCACGAACCGGAAGTTCATTCAGCGCTTCCATTACATAGAGGAGCAGCTGGCTGCCCGGAACCGGTCTGTGAAGGACAGCACCTTGGAAGAGATGGAGGCACTGTGGCAGGAAGCGAAGTCGAAAGCGGGCGAAGATGGCGATATCCCGGGTGAACACCTATAACTTTTCACATCTATTTTAAAAAAATCAAGGAATTGCGGCAGGAATTCTGCAAGCAACCCAGAATATCCTTTTAGATGGCATACTGCGACGCAGCAGCCATCATTCACGGTAAATGACCGCAATTTTTACTTTTCTGATAATTGGGAGGATTTTATTCATGAACAAAACAGATCTGATCAACAACATTTCCAGCAAAAGCGGATTGACTAAAAAAGACGTTGAAAACGTCCTGAACGGTTTCCTTGGCGAAATCACCGATGCATTGGCTAATGGCGATAAAGTTCAACTGATCGGTTTCGGAACTTTCGAAACTCGCAAGCGCGCTGGCCGCACGGGCCGCAACCCGCAAACAGGCAAAACGATTGAAATCCCTGAATCGAACGTTCCTGCGTTCAAAGCGGGCAACAAGCTTAAAGAAGCCGTAAAATAATGCGCGTTGATAAATTCCTGAAAGTATCAAGGTTAATCAAGCGGCGTACCGTAGCCAAGGATGTGTCTGATCAGGGTCGGGTGCTGATCAATGGCCGAGAGGCCAAGCCAAGCACCGCGGTCAAGGTGGGCGACGAGATTACGGTCCAGTTTGGCCAGAAGCTGGTCACCGTCCGGGTGGAGCGTCTAGCAGACAGCACACGCAAGGACGAAGCGGCCAGCCTGTACACCTTGGTCAAGGAAGAACCGATTGCCAAAGACAACGGATTGGACTGGTAACGGTCCATGTCTATGGCTTCATAAAGCGTCCCTTCGCTCGTCGGAGGGGCGTTTTTTGGTATTTGTACACCTTGCCCGGCATGTAGCTCAGGCGGTCTCCGGCCGTCATGCAGCGTAAATCCCGCGCGTGCTGCAGATGACCTGAAGCGAAACCCGCCAGCGATCCGGCCGGACATGTGTTATAGGTTCAGGTTCTAAAGAAAGACCCCTCCCCATAAGCTATTGATAAAAAGGAGGGGTACATGCCATGATCGACCAAGGGAAGAGCAAGCGCCATGACCTGAGGATGCAGAACCGGAAGCTGCTGGACATCACCGGGGTTCAAAACGTGGAGAGCTTTGACAGCGAAGAATTTCTGCTTCAGACCGAGCTTGGGCATCTCACCATTCGGGGGCAAAATTTACATATTAAAAACCTGAGCCTGGAAGAGGGGCTATTGACGATTGAGGGTTTGGTGCATTCGCTGATCTATTTGAATCCCGGTTCCCAAACGAAAAACAAAAGCCTCCTGGGCAAGCTGTTTAAATGAACCCGAGTGTACAATGGATCACGCTGCTCTGGATGCTCTTCTCCGGAGCGGCGATGGGACTGGCCTTCGACAGCTACCGGGAGCTGGCCGGCCAGCTCCGCTTCCCGAGATGGTCACAGCATGCGCTGGACCTCATCTATTGGATTGCAGCCGCCCTGTTTGTGTTCCGGATGCTCTACGCGACCAATGACGGCCAGCTGCGGTTTTATGTGTTTATCGGTCTGTTTATAGGGGTTTGGATCTATTTTTTATTATGGAGTGTTATAACCCGGCGTTTTGTGGTAATGTTAATTCAGGTGACAAAAAGCTTGCTGTCTTTTTTGTCAAGACTGCTACGGGTGCTGATATGGAATCCCGTCATCGGCATTCTTAAATTACTGGTAGGGCTGCTTAAGCTGATTTGGAGGTTCGTCCTATCGCTGCTGCGTCTGATTCTGAGGTGTCTGATGCCTTTTTGGCGCCTCTTCACATGGATGCTGCGCCCGATTACGTCCCGGCTCCGGCTTCCGGCATGGAGCAGGCGATTAACGGACAAGGTTATCAAGGCGTGGAAGCGCTGGTTTTAGGGAGGGAAATGGTCATGGGAAGATTTGCTGACAGTCACAAGCAGGCTCCCCAGCAGAAAACGATAAACAAAGGTGCCCGCAGACGGAAACGAATTTACTTGACGATGATGGCACTGTTTTTGGTCTGGGCTGGCTCGACGCTGTTCTCTCTCAATGACCGCATCTATAATCAGAACGAGAAGCTGGCGGAGAGGCAAAAGGAGTATACGGCTGTGAACCAGTCGCTGGCGGAGCTCCAGCATGAGGTTGAGCGCCTGGAGGATCCGGAATATATCGGCCAGATTGCGCGGAGAAAGTTCGGTTTGTACCTGCCGAATGAGACACCGATCATACAGCCCCAAGATTCGGTTAAAGAACCGTAAAAAGGCATGACATACGTCTGTTGACCTTGTTCAGGCACTATCGTATAATCAAATCACCGCAGCGAGATTTTCAATAATCGAACTGTATATTTTTAAGGGAGGATCATTTTATTCTATGGCAATTGAAGTGGGCACCAAGTTAGAGGGCAAGGTGACAGGCATAACGCATTTTGGAGCTTTTGTGGATCTGTCAGGAGGTGTCACGGGTCTCGTTCACATCTCGGAAATCGCCGACAATTACGTGAAGGACGTCAACGACCATCTCAAGATTAATGATGTCGTTACCGTTAAGGTGATTAATGTCGATAAGGACGGCAAGATCGGTCTTTCGATCAAGCAGGCCGTCGACAAACCGGCTGAAGAGAGCCGCCCACCCCGGGGACCAAGACCGGAACGCAGCGGCGGAGAACGATTCGGAGGTGGCGGGGGTGGATTCAACCGTGAACGCGGCGGACGCCCGTTTAAGCCCGCAGCCAGCAAGACTTCTTTTGAGGATAAAATGTCACGCTTCCTGAAAGATAGTGAAGAACGGATTTCTTCGCTGAAGAAGAATACGGAAGGCAAACGCGGCGGACGCGGAGCCAAACGCATGTAATTTCGATAAAATATATAACCACCGCAGAGGCGATACGCTTTCTGCGGTTTTTTTGTCGCCGCATCCAAGCGTACGACAGGTTCCTACGCAATCTACGGCCATCGGCAGCCCTGGAAGGGGCAGAGGGATCGTCATTTCGGACGGAAGAACCGACAGCATAAACGAATGAGAACGACCCCGACACCAGCGGGCACGGGGATGAGCGGCATTTTCGCAACCGTTCGCAGAACCGGGCTTTTTTGTCGGAAATTTCTTTGGACGACCTACGGTGTTCTGACAAACTTTCTCAGGATGGGGTTTTATAATGGGACCTACCACAAATTCCTGAAGAATGGGGTGCCGTAATGATGGATAGAAGAAATTTGGTGATGTTTCCGGGTACGGAGACGGTAAAAGGGAAGTCTGGAGCTTGGCGTTCCCGTCTCGTTGAGTGGATCGGGCAGCTGTCTTTTCTGCAGGGCCCCCTCCAGCTGTTTGCAGCCAAGAAGTGGATGCTCCTCTTAACCTTTATGGGCTTTTTACTGGGACGAGCCATGATATTAAACGAGCTTTCGCCGTTTGCCGCAGCTTATTTCGCCGTCATCGTGTTCATGCGCAGAGACTATATGATGCCTGTAGGCGCGGCCATCATTGCAGGGAGCATGTTCGCGCCATCCCCCGCATTCTGGATGATTCCGGCGGAGCTGTTGATCTTTTATTTTCTGCTGCGGGGCCTTGAAACGTATGAACGGGCAGAAATATCCTACGCGCCGTTAATGGTGTTTGTCTCGACTTTCCTGGTGAACCTGTTCTCGGTGCTGATCGGCCCGTCGATGACCTGGTATGCGATGATGATGCTGACCTTGAATGCCGTGCTCAGTTTTGTTCTGACCCTGGTGTTCATTCAGGCGATTCCGGTGCTGACGATGCGCAAGAAATCCTATGCGCTCCGCAATGAAGAGATTCTGTGCCTCATCATTCTGCTGGCGTCGGTGATGACCGGTGCGGTTGGGTGGACCGTACAAGCCATGTCTGTTGAGCATGTGCTGTCACGCTACCTCATCCTGCTGTTTGCCCTGGTGGGCGGAGCACCGCTTGGTGCATCGGTCGGCGTCATTACCGGATTGATTCTTAGTCTGGCGAACATTTCGGCGTTTGCCCAGATGAGCCTCCTGGCTTTCTCCGGCATGCTGGCAGGCATGCTCAAGGACGGCAAGAAGGGAGGCGTATCGCTCGGGATGCTGCTCGGAGCGACGATCCTGTCCATCTACTTCAACAGTCCGGGAGAGGTGATGACATCCACATGGGAGACTTGCGCTGCGATTGTGCTATTTTTACTGACACCGAAAAGCGTCATTCAGGCGATTGGAAAATATGTACCCGGCACCCAGGATCACACCCGGTCACAGCATGAATATGCCAAGCGGGTCCGCGATCTGACAGCCGATCGGGTGTCCCAGTTCTCGCAGGTGTTCCGCCAGCTCTCGCAGAGCTTCGGACAGACCTCGGGTGCGCTGCATCCGCACGGCAAACGGACGGAGGAGATGAACCACTTTATGAATGCCGTGGCAGAGGGAAGCTGCGCGACCTGCTATAAGTGGAGCAGCTGCTGGGATATGAAATTTTATCAAACCTACAAATATATGACGGATATGATGACAGCGATTGAAGAGAATCCGGACATGGAGCCGAAGGATTTGCCGCCGGAGTGGAACCGGTTATGTGTCAAAAAGGAAGATGTACTGGAGACTCTGAAGCAGCAGTATCATTTATATCAACATGATATGCAGTGGAAACGGCAAATATACGACAGCCGTCACCTTGTGGCTGAGCAGTTGTCCGGCGTGTCCCAGGTGATGGAGGATCTGGCACGGGAAATCAAGCGCGAGAGTCAGGCGATGCATCTGCAGGAGGAACAGATTCGGGAGGCGCTTCAGCATTTGGGTCTGTCCATCCAAGGGATCGATATTGTCAGCCTGGACCCTGGCCGGGTCGAGATCGAAATTATCCATGCCTACACCCGCGGCTATGACGAATGCCGGAAGATTATAGCCCCGCTCCTGTCGGACATTCTCGGTGAGCATATCGCCGTGGTGGAGGAGACGATGACCCACCCTCGGGACGGTCTGGCGACAGTCCGGTTCGGCTCGGCCAAAACCTATGAGGTCGTCACCGGCGTAGCAGGCGCCGCCAAAGGCGGGGATGTCCTGTCCGGGGACAGCTTCAGCACGGTGGAGCTTGGGAATGGCACGTTCGCCGTCGCCCTGAGTGACGGCATGGGCAATGGGGAGAGGGCGAGGCTGGAGAGCAGCTCGGCGCTGAGCATTCTGGAGCAGCTGCTGCAATCCGGCATGGATGAGAAGCTGGCGATCAAATCGGTGAACTCGATACTGATGTTAAGGTCGCCGGATGAAATATATGCGACGGTGGATATGGCGTTAATTGATCAATATTCGGCCCGGACGACCTTTATGAAAATTGGCTCAACGCCGAGCTTTATTAAACGGGGCAACGAGGTCATCATGGTTACGGCGAGCAATTTGCCGATCGGGATTATTCAGGAAATCGAGGTCGATCTGATCTCGCTTCCGCTTCAGGTAGGCGATGTGTTGATCATGATGACCGACGGCATCTATGATGCGCCGGGGTATGCCGTGAACAAGGAGCTGTGGATGAAGCGCATGATTCAGGAGATTGACAGCAGTGATCCGCAGGAGATTGCGGATTGCCTGCTGGAGAAGGTGATCCGCTATCAGCAGAATCAAATTCATGATGATATGACGGTGGTCGTGGGCCGGGTGGATCATTATCATCCGGAATGGTCCAATGTGCGCGTGCCGGGCATGGCCCGCATGGAAAGACCGCGAACGGTAAGTTAGCGAGGGCCGGGGTGCCCATTGCCCGGGAAATGCTGTTTCCCGCAGATCAGAAGCACGGCGTCTGCCCGTCTATTCTTTCAATTCTTCGTTTGAAGTCTCTCAAATATGGAAATGATAGAGACTATAAGACAGGGTTGATGTCTAAGAAGAGTCGGGAGGCGACGAAGGATGAAACAAATTTTGCTCATTACGGACGGTTGCTCCAATGTAGGGGAAAGCCCGGTTATGGCGGCGGCGCATGCGCTGGCAGAGGGCATTGTTGTGAATGTGGTCGGCGTTCTGGACTATGGCACCATCGGGGAGCTTGGCGCGTTTGAAATTCAGGAGATTGCCAAAGCGGGAGGCGGACTGCACCGGATCGTAGGCACACCGCAGCTGGCCCAGACGATGCAGATGATGACAAGAAAAACGGTGGTTCAAACGATCCAGCAGGCGGTAAATAAGGAGATACAGCATATTTTGGGAGGAGGTTCGCTCGAGGAGCTTCCGCCGGACAAGCGGTCGCAGGTTGTGGAAGTGGTCGATGAGCTGGCCGAGACCTCATCGCTGGAGGTAGCGCTGCTCATTGACGCCAGTGCAAGCATGAAGCCGAAGCTCGCTGCCGTGGAGGAGGCGATCCGTGACCTGATGCTCAGCCTGAAAGCGCGGGCCGGAGCCAGCCGTCTTGCGGTCTTCCACTTCCCGGGAAGAGGAAGCGGGGAGGAGGTTGTGCTGGATGTGAACTGGACCTCGGATCTGGACGGGGTGCGGAGCATGTTCGGCCGCCTCCAGATGAAGGGAGCTACGCCGACGGGTCCGGCATTGTTAAAGGTGATTGAATTTTTCCAATATGGTACACTAGGAAATAATCAATCATGGAAGGGTCACACCGGCCAAGAGGAAGGGATGCTTGGTGACTACGTTGTCTAATGCGGGATATCCGCCCGGCACCGTTATTACAGGGAAGTGGCGGAAGAGCAGGTACATCGTGGAGCGTACGCTCGGCAAAGGGGCAAACGGACGAGTATACCTGGTCCATCGGGCCGGAGTCCGGCAGCGATATGCATTGAAGGTCGGCTATGATGCGCTGGATCTGCAGTCGGAGATTAATGTGCTGAGCGCGCTGAAGGAGCAGATGCACAACGCTTATCTAGTGGAGGCGGATGACCATCAGGACAGCAGCGGAGATGTTCCTTTCTATGTGATGCGATACATCGAAGGAGACCCGCTGCATCGATTCATCGGACGGCGGGGCAAGGAATGGCTCGGCCTCGTGGGGCTTAACCTGCTCGAGAAGCTGTCGCTCCTGCATGCATCCGGCTACGTCTTCGGCGATTTGAAGCCGGATAATGTCATGGTCTCTCCCTATGGCAAGGTGGAGCTGATCGATTACGGCGGGGTCAGCTCGATTGGACGAAGCGTCAAGCAATTTACGGAATGGTATGACAGAGGGTACTGGAATGCCGGAAGCCGGACCGGGGATATCTCCTATGATCTGTTCTCGTTTGCCGTGATGTGCATACAAGTGCTGGATGAGAAAGCGCTCAGAGAAGCGTCTCGCCAGCTCCCCCAGACGCGCAGCATGACCGATCTTGTGATGCTCGTGCGAAGAAACCCGGCGTTCAAGCCATATGCCGCATGGCTGAACAAGGCGCTGGCCGGGGAGTTCGCGGATTCACGGGAAGCGTTGAACCAATGGAGAGGCAGCATCCGGGGGCCGTCCGCAGGCAGAGCCCGCAGCAGGCAGCAGGATACCCCGCGCTGGCTCCGAAATGCGTTCGCGCTATCGTTATTTATTTTGGCGTGCACGATATTTTTTCTGTTTCGTTAGCCGCGCATCTTTCGGTAGGCGAAACATGACAGAAAGCCAGCCGTCTTGTGCGCCGGGCGCGCCTTCGGGTTAGCAAAGGGGATTGTTCATGGTGGAAGACAGGTTAAGATCATTCGTACAACACATCGAAAAGACAGCGGCGGACCACAAGCTGTGGACTAGCGGTGATCGCATCGTTGTAGCCGTTTCTGGCGGGCCTGACTCGGTGGCTTTGCTGCATGTGCTGCATGCCATCTCCACAAGGCAGGGGCTTGATCTGGTATGTGCCCACGTCCATCACGGTTTCCGTAAGGAGTCGGATCAGGAGGCGGAGCTGGTGAAGCAGCTGGCCGCCGGCCTGGACATCCCGCTGGAGATGGCCTATTTCGATATTCCTTCTTATATGGAAGAAAGCGGGAAAGGGGCTCAGGAAGCGGCGCGGGATAAAAGATATGAATTTTTGTTCCGAACCGCCCATAAATATAAGGCAAGCTCGATTGCGCTTGCCCACCACGCGGATGATCAGGCAGAGACGGTGCTGATGAGACTGCTTCGGGGCAGCGGTCCATCGGGGCTGGCGGGCATGAGGATGAAGCGCAGGGAGCAGCATATCGGCATCATTCGCCCGTTTCTGGAGCGATCGAAGGCGGAGATTGTGGAGCTGTGCGACAGGTGCGGCTTTGCCTATGCTGTGGACAACAGCAATCTGCAGACCAAGTACCGGCGAAACGCGATCCGGCTGGAAGTGCTGCCTTTTCTGGAGACCTACCACCCGCATATTTCCTCTTCGCTCAATCAGCTGGCCGAAGTGATTCAGCAGGAAGATGATTTTGTGGAGCTTGAGGCGCGGCGTGTGTACCAAACTTTGGTCCGGGAGAACAACGGAAGGCTCGCCTTTGAGGCGCCTTCCTTTTTGGGCTTACATGTTGCTTTACAACGGCGTTTGATTAAACTAATATTAAATTACCTGCCGTCAGAGCAGGAAAATGCCGATTTCAGTAAAATTGAATCGGTGCGCCAAGGCATTCTCCGCAAGGACCGATCCAACTGGCGGTTGGATCTTGGAGAAGGGATCACCTGTGTCAGAGAGTACGATACCATCGTCTTTTGGCCACAGCCGCCATCAGAGCAGGAACAGTACATATACACGATTGATTCACCGGCCATATCGGAGATCAGGCTTCCGGAGATCGGCAAGACGCTGATCATCAGCCATCACAAGGACCGAGGCAGGGGCAGGCCCAGCAGTGAAGCCGCCGAGGCGGAATTTGACGCGGATCGGCTTGCGTTTCCATTGACGGTCCGAAGCAGAAGGCCCGGAGATAAGATGAAGATCATGGGATTAAACGGCACCAAAAAGGTGAAAGATATTCTCATTGACGAGAAAATCCCTCCTTCCGAAAGGTCCCGTATTCCGATCGTCTGTGATCCTTCGGGGAATATCGTGTGGATTCCGGGTGTAAGGCGATCGATACATGCTGCCGTAGGGCAGCATACATCGCGTGTGCTCCGTATGGAGCTTGTGGAAATGTAGCAAGTGATGAACGAAGTTTCACGCTTTCATAGTATAACGTAGGAGGTTCGGCTAACGTTGCATAACGACATTCAGGAAGTACTTATCAGCGAGGAAGAGATTCAAGCCAAGATCAGGGAATTGGGGTCCAAGCTCAGCGCCGAATACGAGGGACGCAATCCGCTAGTTATTTGCGTTCTTAAAGGTGCGTTTATTTTTATGGCAGATTTGGTTAAAACGATAACAGTACCGCTTGAGCTGGACTTCATGGCGGTATCCAGCTATGGCGCATCGACCAAGTCCTCTGGTGTCGTCAAGATTATCAAGGATCTGGATGTGTCTGTAGAGGGAAGAGATGTGTTGATCGTTGAGGATATTATTGACAGTGGTCTTACGCTCAGTCATTTGATTGAAATGCTCCAGAACCGGAAGGCGAAGTCGGTTGCCGTGTGCACACTCTTCGACAAACCGGCGCGGCGCACGGTTGATCTTCAAGCCGATTACACCGGATTCGTGTTGCCTGATGCGTTCGTGGTCGGGTATGGGCTTGATTATGCCGAGCATTACCGGAACCTCCCCTACATCGGGATTTTGAAACCGGAAATCTACAGCAAATAATTCGCACGAGTGGTCATGGAACGCTGCCCATCCCCGTTTGTTGAGATGGCCAGACATGCGTGGTAAAATATCTATGTGTCTTGAGAGGAGGTAGGGGATGAGTCGGTTCATCCGGAATTCTGGTTTTTATTTGATTCTATTTTTGGTCGTAGTGGGCATAGTACAATTCGTTACTAACGGTGGCGAATCGGTAGACGCCCCTAGGTATGATCAGCTGCGGCAAGAAATGAAAGCCAACAACATAGAGGAAATGACGGTTCAATTTGACGGTTACGCATACCTCGTGACCGGTAAATATAGAGACGTCCCGGAAGATAAGTCGCAGAATTTCACAACGTATATTCCTGCTACGGATGCAGCAATGGAAGAGTTGACTTTGGCCAGCGAGAGCAACGGCGTTCAACTGAAGGTTGTGCCGATGGAGGGCCAGAGCATTTGGCTGACATTGCTATCATCCTTTATCCCGCTTGTCATCATGTTCGCTCTGTTCTTCTTCCTGTTCAATCAGGCCCAGGGCGGCGGCGGCAAAGTGATGAACTTTGGCAAGAGCAAAGCCCGATTATATAATGAAGAGAAGAAACGGATTACTTTTGAAGATGTGGCCGGGGCAGACGAAGAGAAGCAGGAACTTGTCGAAGTGGTTGACTTCCTAAAGGATCCTCGCAAATTCAATACCGTTGGCGCACGCATACCGAAGGGGGTTCTGCTTGTAGGTCCTCCGGGAACAGGTAAAACACTCCTGGCCAGAGCGGTAGCGGGCGAAGCAGGTGTTCCGTTCTTCAGCATCTCGGGTTCTGACTTCGTAGAGATGTTTGTCGGTGTCGGTGCATCCCGTGTGCGGGATTTGTTCGATAACGCGAAGAAGAACGCGCCATGTATTATCTTCATTGATGAGATTGATGCGGTAGGACGTCAGCGCGGCGCCGGTCTTGGCGGCGGTCATGACGAGCGCGAGCAGACGCTGAACCAATTGCTTGTTGAAATGGACGGTTTCGGTGCGAACGAAGGGATCATTATCGTAGCCGCGACGAACCGCCCGGATATTTTGGACCCAGCCCTTCTCCGTCCGGGCCGTTTCGACCGTCAGATTACGGTTGATCGCCCAGATGTAAAAGGCCGGGAAGCTGTACTGAAGGTTCACGCACGGAACAAGCCGTTGACGAAGGACGTCAAGCTCGACATTATCGCGAAGCGTACGACGGGCTTCACCGGCGCAGACCTGGAGAATCTCCTGAACGAGGCGGCCTTGCTTGCAGCACGCCGCAATCGTAAAGATATTTCCATGACGGAAGTGGATGAAGCGATTGACCGCGTGATCGTCGGTACCGAGAAGCGCAGCCGCGTGATCAGTGACCGCGAGAAGCGGATTGTCGCTTACCACGAGGCAGGACACACGATTGTGGGTTACTTCCTCGAGCATGCCGACATGGTGCACAAGGTGACTATTATTCCGCGCGGACGTGCTGGCGGATATGTCATCATGCTTCCGAAGGAAGACCGGATGCTGGTTACCAAGCAGGAGCTGCTTGATCGCGTTACCGGACTTCTGGGCGGTCGCGTGGCCGAAGAGCTGTTCATCGGTGAAATCGGCACCGGGGCTTACAGTGACTTCCAGCAAGCGACAGGTATTATCCGCAGCATGATCGTTGAATACGGGATGAGTGAGAAGCTCGGACCGATGCAGTTTGGCACTTCCCAAGGTCAGGTATTCCTTGGCCGGGATATTGGACACGAACAGAACTACAGTGACCAGATTGCTTACGAGATCGATCAGGAAATGCAGCGGTTTATCCGTGAGTGCTATGAGAAGTGTAAGCAGCTTCTGACCGACCATGCCAAAGAGGTGCATTTGATTGCGAACACCCTCCTTGAAGTGGAAACACTGGAGCTTGATCAGATCAAGAGCCTCATTGAGACAGGTTCGATCAACAGCGGCGGAGGCAATAGCGACGATGAAGGCTCCTCCGAAGGCGGCGAACCGACGGTCGATAATATCGGCGACGTGAAGGTGCGTATCCAAGGAAAGGAAGAGGGACAACAACCGCTTCCTACGGAAGAAATTCCGAACAATCCGATGGATGACGAGAGCCGGAGCAGTGAGGATGAGGAACGTAAGGACCCTCCAAGCGGCTCGGACAAAGGCAGCGGCGGACCATTAGCGTAAAAACAGGCCGATAAAGCACCAAATACCGAATTATATTGAAGAACCGGAGAACGAAGATTCGTTTTCCGGTTTTTTTGTGCTTTCTATCACATTGACAGGAAATACGCGAATTGTGTAAATTTAATGTTACATAAGGATGCGCTTCCTTTCACAAACTTGGTGGCCATCCGATTATCTATCTGGTTATTCGGCGGCAAGCTGCCGCACAACATAAGGGGAGAGGGTCGATCATGGAGGCTTTGGCGCTGGAGCGTAAGGCGGAGCAGAATCGCGAGCTGCGTGAACGGTTGTTGCAATTGAAAAAGGAACGAAATGCTATCATTTTGGCTCATTATTATCAACGGGATGAAATTCAAGAAGTAGCCGACTTTCGAGGGGATTCCTTTTTGCTGGCCCAGAAGGCAGCGCAAACGGACGCAGAGGTGATTGTGTTCTGCGGCGTTCATTTTATGGGGGAGAGCGCCAAAATTTTGGCACCGAACAAAACTGTGCTCATTCCTGACGAACGTGCCGGATGTCCAATGGCAGACATGGTGAACGTAGATGGATTGCGGAAGCTGAAAGCCCAGCATCCGAATGCCAAAGTGGTCACCTATATTAATTCCTCGGCCGAGATCAAAGCGGAGACCGACATTTGCTGTACATCTTCCAATGCGGTGAAGGTGATTCAATCGGTGGATTCCGATGAGATAATATGGGTACCGGACAAAAACCTGGGCCACTATGTGCAGCAGCATACGGATAAGAAGCTGATCATATGGGAAGGGTACTGCAACACCCATGACATGCTGACAGTGAAGGATGTCGTGGAGATGAAGGCCAAGTATCCGAATGCTGAGTTCGTGGTGCATCCGGAATGCCGTCCGGAAGTGGTCGCCATGGGTGATTTTGTAGGCAGCACAACCGCCATTCTTGAATATTGCAAAAATTCACCGGCCAAGGAATTTATCGTGGGAACGGAAGATGGAACGGGGTATCAGCTTCGTCTGGACAGCCCGGATAAACAATTCCATTTCGCAACCAAATTCCTGGTGTGTCCGAACATGAAAGTCAATAACCTTAAAAAACTGGTAAAAGCTCTGGAGACGATGAAGCCGCAAATTTATGTGCCGCCTGTCGTTGCCGAGAAAGCCAGAACTTCGTTAGAGCGCATGTTACAAGTGAAGTAGCATGCGCTACTCTTTCGTGAAAAGACAGGTGAATGATCATGATACCGCAATATCTGATTGACTTTGATCTGCAGGAGCTGCCGGTTGTCGAAACCGATGTCATCGTAATCGGGTCCGGAATTGCCGGCTTATATACATCTATTCTGGCGAGTGCGACGCATCGTGTGTTGCTGATCACCAAAAAATCGCTGCTCGAAAGCAACACGCGCTATGCGCAAGGCGGGATTGCCGCCGTCACGGCGGAGGATGATTCTCCGGCTTATCATCGGCAGGATACGCTGCTGGCCGGAGCTGGCCTCTGCTCTTCAGCGGCGGTGGATGTGCTCGTCAATGAAGGCCCGGCCGGTGTGCAGGAGTTGATTCGCCTGGGCACGATATTTGATGAGGTGAACGGCCAGCTGGCCTTGACCAAGGAGGGGGCGCACAGCCACAGGCGGATTCTGCATGCCAATGGGGATGCTACCGGTTACGAAATTGTCAGAGCCCTTTCCATTCAGGTTGAAATGCTTCACAATGTAGAGGTATGGGATGATCATTTTGTGATCGACCTGGTAACGGAGCAGGGGGAATGTCTTGGCGTTCTGGTGCAAATGCCGGACGGGAAGCGTGTATTCGTACGCGGACAGGCGACGATCCTCTGCTCTGGCGGCTCCGGACAGCTGTATCGCTATACAACCAATCCGGAGGTCGCAACAGCGGATGGCGTGGCGATGGCTTATCGGGCCGGCGCGCAGATTCGTGATATGGAATTTATTCAGTTTCATCCGACCGCGCTCAGTTATCCTGGCGCTCCGCGCTTTCTAATCTCGGAGGCCGTCCGGGGCGAAGGGGCTGTGCTGCGGAATATAAAAGGCGAGCGTTTCATGCATCGTTACCATGAGCTGCTGGAGCTTGCCCCAAGAGACGTGGTTGCCAGGGCGATTGTCAGCGAGATGGAGGAGACGCGCTCAACCTTCGTGTACTTGGATATTACGCATGAATCGCCGGAGATGGTAAAACACCGCTTTCCGACGATTTATGAGACCTGCATGCAGTATGGACTGGATTTATCCTCGGATTGGATTCCGGTCTCCCCTGCTGCGCATTATATGATGGGGGGCATCAAGACCAATCTGCATGGCGAGAGCAGCATCAAGCGGTTGTTCGCCTGTGGGGAGGTGTCTTCGACCGGGGTGCATGGAGCCAATCGGCTTGCCAGCAACTCGCTGTCGGAGGCGGTTGTGTATGGCAGCCGGATCGTGAATCAGATTCCGAGCCTGCCGAAGCGAAGCTCGGATATCCCGGCAGTGTCATTCCGTCTGGGCCGGACTGAAGGTCCTTTCCAGGCGATGGTGGAGAAGCGGCTGAAGCTGCAAAAGGTGATGGTGCGTTACGCTGGCCTGTGCCGCAGCCGTGACACTTTGCTGCGGGCTCAGGAGGAGCTTGGGCGGCAGCTTCCGCTGTTCCAAGCGCTGCTGTCGAAGCGGGAGGAGTACGAATTTGCCAATTTGCTCACCGCTTCGCTGCTGGTGGTACAGGGTGCGCTGCACCGGGAAGAGAGTCGCGGCGCGCATTTTCGCGAGGATTATCCGGAGCGGAATGATTCTGCCTGGCAGAAGCATATTATTCATACCCGGGATCAAGGAATGACGGAGGAAATCAGCGATGATGTTTAATGGATATAACGAGGGTCTACTGGATTGGATTCGGCTTTGGCTGCAAGAGGATGTCGGCTCCGGAGACATTACGACCCAGACGACAATTGCGCCGGGGCATGAGTCCAAGGCGATCATACATGCGAAGGAAGACGGGATTATCGCAGGCATGCCGGTAGCCGAAGCCGTGTTTCGCGCAGTAAGCCCGTCCCTGCAGTTCACGGCCATGGTCGAGGATGGTGACCGGGTGAGCAAGGGGACGGTTCTGGCGGAAGTGGAGGGCAGCACGCATCATATTTTGACCGGGGAACGGCTGGCTCTTAATCTGCTGCAGCGCATGTCGGGCATTGCTACAAGAACGCGCACTTATGTCGAGGCGCTGGAGGGGCTGCCGACCCGGCTGGTTGATACACGCAAGACCACGCCGGGCCACCGGATGCTGGAGAAGTATGCGGTCCGTGTCGGCGGCGGCGCCAATCACCGGTTTGGGCTGTATGATGCCGTCATGATCAAGGACAATCACATTAAGGGAGCTGGCGGCATCACTGCCGCGGTGACCCGCGCCCGGGCCCATATCCCGCACACGATGACGATTGAAGTGGAGACGGAAAGCCTGGAGCAGGTAGAGGAAGCGATTCAGGCCGGGGCGGATATCATCATGCTCGATAACATGGGACTGGAGCCCATGGCGGAAGCGGTTCGAATGATCAAGTCCAAAGCTCCGCATGTTCGAGTCGAGGCGTCAGGGAATGTATCGCTCGAAACGATTAAAGGAATCGCTCAAACCGGGGTGGACGTCATTTCGGTTGGGCGGCTTACCTATTCTTTCAGCAGCCTGGATATCAGTCTGGATCTGAACGCGAAGAAGGGAGGCGGCACGGCTTGATCTTGGTCGTTGATGTAGGCAATACCAATATCGTGCTTGGCGTATACAGAGGTAAGACGCTTTTGCATGATTTCCGGATCAGCACGGCACGCCGGGCAACGGTGGACGAATACGGCGTCCTGATTCATAACTTGTTCCAGATGTCCAATATCATGGTAAGCGAAATTGAAGGGGTTATCGTTTCTTCCGTGGTCCCGCCGCTGGTTGGCGTGGTGGAGGAGATGTGCCAGAAGTACATGCATAAGGACCCGCTCATTGTAGGGCCGGGGATTAAAACCGGGCTTAATCTCCGCTATGAGAATCCGCGAGAGGTCGGAGCTGACCGGATCGTGAACGCGGTGGCGGCCGTTGAGCTGTACGGAGGCGGTCCGTTGATCGTCGTCGATTTCGGCACAGCAACGACCTTTGATTGCATCGATGAGAAGGGCAATTACCTGGGCGGCGCGATCGTGCCTGGGATCGGCATCGCAACGGAAGCATTGGTGCAGCGGGCGTCCAAGCTGCCGCGGATCGAGCTGGAGAAACCGAAGAAGGTGATCGGGCGCAACACGGTTCACGCGATGCAGGCTGGCATCGTCTATGGCTATGCCGGGCAGGTTGACGGGCTTGTGAAGCGTATAAAAGCCGAGATGGGGGCAGACAATGTTAAAGTTATCGCCACCGGAGGCTTGGCTGAGCTGATCGCTGGCGAGACGGATTCGATTGACGAGATTGCGCCGCTCTTGACGCTTGAAGGGTTAAGAATTATATATGAACGCAACTAATGCCTATATAGAAACGTTAACAATGTACAATCTAATTTATGACATAAGCAGATGAGGGGGCTTGAAGATGGGGAATCACAATGACCGTATTTTGCGAGGAACCGCATTAAACGGAAAAGTACGGGCATTTGCTGTCCGTACGACAGACTTGGTGGAGGAGCTCCGCCGGAGACATGACACCTACCCCGTTGTAACGGCCGCCTTAGGCCGGACGGTGTCCGCAGCAGCAATGATGGGTGCGATGATGAAGGGCGAGGAGCGCCTCAGCATCCAGGTTCGCGGTGACGGACCGATCGGGCTGATCGCGGCTGAAGCGAATGCTCATGGTGAGGTTCGCGGATATGTTAACAATCCGCATGTCGAGCTGACGAATATTCGGCCGGGCAAAATGGATGTCGCTGCGGCTGTCGGCCGCTCGGGTCACATCCATATCATTAAGGATTTGGGGCTCAAGGAGCCATACCGGGGCAGCGTTCCGATTGTGTCGGGCGAGCTGGCTGAGGATTTTACGTACTATTTTGCCGTATCTGAACAGACCAACTCTGCCGTAAGTCTCGGTGTGCTTGTAGCGCCTGATTACACGGTTGCTCGCAGCGGCGGGTTTATTATTCAATTGCTGCCGGGCGTGACGGACGAGGAAGTTTCGGAGCTTGAGAAGGCGCTGCAGCAGGTGCCTCCGATTACAGAGATGCTGGAAGAAGGCCTTGATCTGGAGGACATTCTGAAGCGGGTCGTTCCGGATTTCACCAAGCTGGACGAGATGGAAGTGCATTTTGCGTGCGACTGCTCCCATGAGCGGGTCGAGCGGGCACTGATCAGCATGGGCCAGGAAGAGCTTGTGCAGATGATCGAAGAGGATGGTCAGGCTGAAATTACATGCCATTTCTGCAATGAAGCTTATACCTTTGATGAAGAGCAGTTAAAATCCGTGCTGGCACGGGCCAAATCTTAAGTATTGGGATGAGCGACCGTAATGACGAGACAAGAGAAGGGATTGTGGGCGACCGTCATTGTCTTGACAGCAGGCGTTATCTTTATGGGCAGCTGGATGCTGTTTTCAGGAGGAGGCTCCATCGAAGGGATCAAGCAATTCAAGGGAACTTCTCCGGCGGTTGCATCCGTACAGGACAAGGCAATTACTGAGGACGAGTGGGTTGGCGAGCTGAAGAAGCGTTATGGCCGCGATGTGCTGATGACGATGCTGAACCGGCGTGCTGTCGCACTGGAGGCCAGCGGACGCGGACTGGACATAAGTGAAGCGGAATTAGAGGCAGAGTTTGAGCGGATGAGCAGAAGCTATGGCTCCAAGGAGCGCTTTATCGCGGAGATGGAGAGCCAGCTGGGCATTCCGGAAGAAGAGCTGAGACATGAGACGGTATATCGCTTGTTGCTCGAGAAGATTGCCACAGCTGACATTGAAATCGATCAACATCAGATCGACGAGTATTTGAAATTGCATCCTGATCAATATCGCCCCAAAAAACAAGTAGACATATCAGTAATCGAAGTTGCAACCCTGGATGAAGCTGAACAGGTACTGGATCGATTGGAGCATGGCGAAAACTTTGCGGATCTGGCGCAAGAAGTATCCATTGATGAATACACCCGGGATTATGGGGGAAGAATCGGTCTGGTGGAAGAGGATGATCCCTTTCAGTCCCAAGCGCTGCTTGAGACGGCTACATTGCTGGAAGCCGGAGATATTGCCGGTCCGATTCGCCTTGAAGACACGTATGGCATCGTCTATGTGCATGATGTGATCGAGCCGCCTACACTTAGCGAGGAGAGCATCCGCGAAGCGGTTCGCAAGCAGCTTGCGCTGCAGCAGGCGGTTTCGTTGTCCGAACTGGAGCAGCAGCTGCGGGAGAAATATGAGGCAAAAATATTCGCCGGCGTTCTGCCGTAACACTTGGTGCATCGATGCATCACCATTGAACTCATTGAAAATAATAGCCTTTGCCCAGCGGGAAATGTTTCGTGCATGCCAACGGGCAGAGGCTTGTTTTAAATATCGGCGCTGCGCGCCGGTTGGCACATCCGAATGGACTAGGAAAATTTACCCGGAAATTGTGAATTCGCTTGCCCTATGATATTGACAATAATCAATATCGTTTGATAAGATGAATGTACGAAAACCTACCTATTTACTCGGATATCAGGATGTGGGGCGAATGCTTCCTATCCGCACAACGAAGAGGGTTTAACTGAGCTTGTTATCCATAATTACTGTTTGTAAATTATATTGAGATCCAGAGGAGGGCTTCACTCATGGCAAAAGTCGTAAATAATGTGACAGAACTGATCGGAGGTACACCGCTGGTGCGTTTGAACCGGATCGTACCGGAGGATAGTGCGGAGATTTATCTGAAGCTGGAATACCAGAACCCGGGAGCGAGCGTGAAGGACCGGATTGCTGTCAGCATTGTGGAAGAGGCCGAGAAGGAAGGCCGCTTGAAGCCGGGCGGCACGATCATTGAAGCGACAAGCGGCAACACGGGGATCGGTCTTGCTATGGTAGCAGCAGCCAAAGGCTACAAGGCGATCATCGTTATGCCTGAGACCATGAGTATGGAGCGCCGCAACCTGCTTCGCGCTTATGGCGCGGAGCTGGTGCTGACACCGGGATCGGAAGGAATGAACGGTGCGGTTAAGAAGGCGGAGGAGATTCTGAAGGAGAATCCGGACTACTTCATGGCTGAACAGTTCAAGAACAAAGCGAACGTGAAAATTCACCGCGAAACGACAGGTCCTGAAATTGTAGAGGCGATTGAGTCCATCGGGGGCTCGTTGGATGCATTTGTGGCTGGTATCGGTACCGGTGGTACGATTACGGGTGCAGGGGAAGTGCTTAAAGATAAGTTCCCTGATATTAAAATCTATGCCGTTGAGCCGGCGGCTTCTCCAATCTTGGCCGGAGGCAAGCCAGGTCCTCACAAAATCCAAGGAATCGGCGCAAACTTCATTCCTGAAATTCTGAATCAGGAAATCTATGATCAGATCATTCATGTTGAGAATGATGATGCGTTTGAAACCTCTCGCAAGGTGGCTAAAGAAGAAGGCGTGCTGGGCGGTATCTCCTCTGGTGCAGCGGTATATGCAGCGCTGAAGGTAGCCAAGGAGCTGGGCAAAGGGAAGCGCGTGGTCGCTGTCATTCCAAGTAACGGCGAACGTTACCTGAGCACTCCGCTGTACAATTTCGAGGCATAATCTCCTATATTCGATATGCCAGGCCCTCAATGTTCAGAGCATTGGGGGCTTTTTTGTAATTCTCGACGGGATAGGCCTGGCCAGATCCGCCGCGAGATCTATCGCATCAAAGGAAGAACGAACATAACCGCACTCAAATGCTTACGGCCCAGGCGGACCAGGGAGAATCAGAATCGAATGCGGCAAAATACTGAATACTACAGTTTAACCTTCACCGCTCCCGGAGACTTCGTGCCCCATTATTTGGCGACTGCAGCGTATGGGGTTTTCAAGCGGGGCGGGATGCAGTATACTGACAGGCAATAGTAAGAGTGCGGCTTTGTTATAAGGCGCGAGGAGGACAGGCATGGTGAAGAATGTAGAGCTGGCAGACTGGCTAGCATGGGCTGAGGAAGGATGGACCGTGCTGCCTTATCTGGTGAAAGTGTCGGGAGAAGGAGGCCGTCTGCCTGCGTCGTGGAAACAGGCGTGGAAGGCGGGCTCGCCGTACGCATTTGTGCTTGAGAGCGGAAAGGGCGGACGGTATACGTATTTGGGGCTTCACCCGGTGTCCGTCCTGACAGGCAAAGGCGGGTCAGGCGAGATGCTGGAGCTGGCGACGGGACAGCGAACGACCGCCGAAGGGCAGCCGCTGGAGCTTCTGGAGCGCTGGATGCGGTCCTTTGCCTCCCCGAAAGTGCCGGGCTGGCCTGATTTTCGCGGCGGATGTGTCGGCTTCCTCGGCTATGATGTGGCTCGCTCTCTGGAGCAGCTGCCACAGCTGGCTAGCGATGAGCCCGGGTTTCCGGATTATATGTGGATGCGAATGGAAGAGCTGTGGATATACGACCACATTGAGCATGCGCTGTACTGTTCTGTTCATGCGCCGGTTTCATGGCTGGATGAAGGGAAGGAAGTGCGGAAGACCCCGGAGCGAGAGCGGAGGGAGTTGACGGCTTCGCAGAAGCTCAGGCTCGAAGCGCTGCTGCGGGATACGAATGAGCGGGCGCGGCGGATGCATGCCCAGTGGAGGGACATGTTTGGCGCGGATCAGGAGAACGCTGCCGCTGAGCAGCTGCGAAACGAAAGGCTGGAGAAAGCCGGGGAGCTGCTTGGGCCGAAGGTTGAAGGTTGGGACCGGCTGGAAAGTGATTTTCCGCAGGAGGATTTCGAGCAGGCGGTGCTGGCGATCCAGGAGTATATCCGGCAGGGGGATGTGTTCCAGGTGAATCTGTCGGTTCGCCGGCACCTCAAGCTCCATGCGCATCCTCAGGATATCTACGAATGGATGAGGGTGCTCAATCCTTCGCCCTACATGGGCTATCTGACCTCTCCCGGGTTCACGCTGGCGAGCGGTTCGCCGGAGCTGCTTGTCAAGGTAAGGGACGATGTCGTATCGGCGCGTCCCATTGCGGGAACCCGCCGCCGCGGGGCGAATCCGGAGGAGGATGCCGCCATGGAGGCTGAGCTGACCGGCAGTGAGAAAGAGCGCGCGGAGCATATTATGCTCGTCGATCTCGAACGCAATGACATCGGCCGAATTGCCGCATATGGATCGGTGCATGTACCGGAACTGATGACCGTGGAGCGTTACTCGCACGTCATGCACTTGGTATCCCAGGTGGAAGGGAAGCTCAGCCATGGGAATAACGCCTATGATGTGATTGCGGCGACGTTCCCGGGCGGCACGATTACCGGCGCGCCGAAGATTCGGACGATGGAGATTATTGAGGAGCTTGAGCCTGTCACCCGGGGGCCGTATACCGGCTCGATGGGGTGGATTGATTATAACGGGGATATGGAACTGAACATTATTATTCGGACGCTTGTGGTGCAGGACGGCGTCGGGTACATCCAGACCGGTGCGGGCATCGTGATTGATTCGGACCCTTACCGGGAGTACAGGGAATGCCGCAATAAAGCGAAGGCGCTTGTCGCGGCCCTGATCTGCAGTGAAGAAGAAGCGGCAGCCCCGGCTGTCCATATGGGAGGGAACTAACATGATACTCGTGATCGACAACTATGATTCATTTACGTACAACCTGGTACAGTACCTCGGCGAGCTTGGCGAGGAGATCAAGGTGTGCCGGAATGATGAGATTGACATTGAAGGGATTCAAGAGCTGTCTCCGGATCATATTCTGATCTCTCCGGGGCCGTGCACGCCGAATGAGGCGGGCATCAGCCTGGATGTAATCTCGCATTTCAAAGGTAGCATTCCGATCTTCGGCGTATGCTTGGGACACCAGGCGATTGGCCAGGCGTTTGGCGGTAAAGTGATTCGTGCGGAGCGGCTGATGCACGGCAAAACGTCGGCTATCCACCATTCAGGCACATCGGTATTTGAGGGACTCCCGAATCCGTTCACTGCGACCCGTTATCATTCTCTTATTGTCGAGAAGGAGAGCCTGCCGGATTGCCTGGAGATTACGTCCTGGACTGAGGAAGGCGAAATTATGGGGCTGCGTCACAAGGATTATCCGGTTGAGGGCGTCCAGTTCCATCCGGAATCGATCATTACCGACCACGGTCACCAGATGCTGCGCAACTTCCTCAAGCGGAGCGCCGGAACGAAAGCATGAGCTATGTTGGATTAAACGGCTCGGTTGTGAGGCAGGATCAAGCTGCCGTCTCGGTAATGGACCACGGGCTATTGTATGGCATGGGGTTGTTCGAGACCTTTCGCACATATAACGGCGTCCCCTTCTTGCTTGAGCGGCATCTTAAGCGTCTGTCAGACAGCTGCCGGCTGCTCGGGATTCATCATCAGCCTGATCCGGTGATGATTACCGGCTGGCTTCAGCAGCTGATGGCGGCGAATGGGCTATCTGAGGCGTATGTCCGGTATACCGTGACCGCAGGCGAAGCCCCGTTGGGGCTGCCAAGCGGTCAATACACGGATCCGGCCACACTCCTGTTCACCAAGGCGCTGCCGCCGCTCAAGGCGGCGCTATATACTGAGGGCCGCGCATTGCAGCTGTTGTCAGTTACAAGAAATTCGCCGGAGACGCCGGTGCGACTGAAGTCGCTCCATTATATGAATAATGTGATGGCCAAGCGGGAGCTAGACGAGCGCAATGCGGCCACGGGCACGCAGGCCGAAGGGCTTATGCTGACGGCGGATGGTCATGTCGCCGAGGGCATTGTGAGCAATGTGTTTTTTGTAAAGGGAAACAAGCTGTATACACCGGAGATCAGCACCGGGGTGCTGCCGGGCATCACCCGGGCGGTCGTGCTTGAATTGGCCGAGGAACTGGGCGTCGAAGCCGAGGAAGGGCGTTACCGCTGGGGGGCGCTCGCCGGGGCGGATGAAGTATTTACGACAGGCTCCGTACAGGAGATCGTGCCTGTCACGAGGTTGATTGATGTGGAAGGCGCTTCTCACCGGATCGGAGATGGGCTCGCCGGGCCGCTCACCGGGAAGCTGCTGCAGGCATACCGAAAGAAAGCAGGGTTATATCGCCATGAAAACAACCATTTATGAACGTGAATATCGGCTGCGAAACGGCCAGGTGCTGAAGCTTGGCCAATCTACGCTGATTATGGGGATTTTGAACGTGACGCCAGACTCCTTCTCCGATGGCGGCCGTTATCACGATCCCGGGCGTGCGGTGGAGCATGCTCTTCGCTTATTCGAGGAAGGAGCCGATATTATAGATATCGGGGGAGAGTCGACGCGCCCGGGACACCAGAAGGTCGGCAAGGAAGAGGAACTGGCTCGGATTCTGCCGGTCATTGAAGCTCTTCGCCAGCAGGCTCCGCATATTCCGCTGTCCGTGGATACGTATAAGGCGGAGGTTGCGAGACAGGCGGTGGAGGCCGGGGCGCATATCATTAATGATGTTTGGGGATTTAAAGAAGACCCCGACATGGCTGCCGTGGCAGCGGCGCTTGATTGTCCTGTCATCCTGATGCATAACCGCCGCGACATGAATTATGTCGATCTGGTGGAGGATATGAAGCGGGATCTGCTGGACAGTGTCGAGATTGCACGTACCGGTGGCGTTAAGGAGCAGAACATCATTTTGGATCCGGGAATCGGTTTTGCGAAGGATTACGAGCACAATCTGCAGGTGATGTCGTCGCTGGATCATCTGGTGGGGCTCGGTTATCCGATGCTTCTTGCCACCTCGCGCAAGCGATTCATCAGAACGGCGCTGGATCTTCCGGTGGACGATGTGCTGGAGGGGACGGCCGCAACGGTGGCGTACGGCATTATGCAGGGATGTCAGATCGTTCGCGTTCATGATGTGAAGCATATGAAGCGCACGGCGCGCATGTGTGATGCGATGCTGTATGTTTCGCCGGAGCTGACCCGGGCATAATGAAGGACAACCGAGTGAAAGGGCTGACGTAAGTGATGGACAAAATGATACTGAGCCGGATGGAGTATTACGGTTACCATGGCGTGTTTGAAGAGGAGCGGAAGCTTGGGCAGCGTTTTTATGTCGATCTGGAGCTGGAGATGGATCTAAGTGAGGCCGGACGGACGGATGATCTGAGCAAAACGGTAAATTATGCCGAGATTCACGAGCTCCTCCAAGGCATTATGCGGGAAGAGTCCTTTCAGCTGATCGAGGCGCTAGCCGAGCATATTGCATCCAAGGTACTGGACACTTATACTATTATCGATGCTTTAACGGTCCGATTGACGAAGCCGCACCCGCCTTTTGATATTCATTTTGAAGGTGTGACGATCGAACTTCGCCGGACCAGAAAGTGAGACGACCATGATGTTACACACCCCCTCTGATCGTTCAGAGGCTTATATTGCTTTAGGGGCCAATTTGGGTGACCGGGAAGGGAACCTGATGCAAGCCATTGAACGCCTGGATCAAGTGCCGGGCATTACGGTGGAGCGCTGCTCCCATCTGTATGAGACCGAGCCGGTAGGGTATGTCGATCAGCCGATGTTTCTGAACATGGCGGTCGCCGTTTTCACCTCGCTCAGCCCGCATCGGCTGCTGGCAGAAATGCAGCACATCGAGAAGGAGCTGGGCCGGGTTCGCCACATTCACTGGGGACCACGGACGGTGGATCTGGATCTGATCTGGATGGACGGACAGCGGCTCGATACGCCGGAGCTTGTGCTTCCGCATCCGCGTATGCAGGAACGGGCTTTCGTGCTTAGACCGCTGGCTGACATTGTTTCAGAGGAGGAGCCTTCCGGTTTATATAAGGTGGTACAGACAGCGCTGGAGACACTGGAAGGAAAGGAAGGGATACAGCTTTGGAAAACAAGCAACTGGCGCAGCGTATCCGCGCTTTCCGAAAACTGAAAGGCCTGACTCAGCAGGAGCTTTCCGACCGAACCGGAATCTCTTTGGCTGTGCTGGGAGCGATCGAGCGGGGCAATCGTACAGCTGAGGATCATCAGTTGGCCACAATTGCGGACACGCTTGGCATTTCGCTGCAGGAGCTGAGAGAAGGATAGTCGGCATACTGGGAAGATAGTCGAGGATGGATGACATTTGGAATGCACCGGGATTTGGCGACAGTCCCGACTATATATCATTAATGGAACCCGAAGGAGTGATGCCAAGATGCTAAAGATCGGCAATATTGAAATGAAGAACCAGGTCGTACTGGCGCCGATGGCGGGTGTCTGCAATCCGGCGTTCCGATTGATTGCCAAGGAGTTCGGCACAGGTCTGGTCTGTGCGGAGATGGTCAGCGGCAAGGCGATTGTGCACGGCAACAAGCGCACGCAGGAAATGCTGTTTGTGGATGAGCGCGAGAAGCCGCTGAGCCTGCAGATTTTTGGCGGGGACCGTCAAGCGCTTGTGGAGGCGGCCAAGGTGGTCGACAAGCATACGAACGCGGATATTATTGATATCAACATGGGCTGCCCTGCACCGAAGGTGACGAAGATGGATGCGGGGGCGCGCTGGCTGCTGGACCCGAACAAAATCTACGAGATGGTGGCGGCAGTCGTGGATGCGGTGGATAAACCGGTCACGGTAAAAATGCGCACAGGCTGGGATAGCGACCACATCTATGCCATCGAGAATGCGCAGGCGGTGGAGCGCGCCGGAGGTCAAGCGGTCAGCGTGCACGGACGTACGCGCGAGCAGCTCTACACCGGACGCGCCGATTGGGACATCATCCGACAGGTGAAGGAAGCGGTCAACATTCCTGTCATCGGCAACGGGGATGTGGTGACGCCTGAGGATGCGCGCCGCATGCTGGATACGACCGGCTGCGATGGCGTCATGATTGGAAGAGGGGCGCTTGGCAATCCGTGGATGCTGTACCGTACGGTTGAGTATTTGAAGACGGGCGAGCTGCTGCCGGACCCGAATCCGAGAGAGAAAATCCGGATTGCGATTCTTCATATGGATCGCCTCATTGCCCTGCGCGGTGAAGCGGTCGCAGTTCGCGAAATGCGCAAGCATCTGGCCTGGTACCTGAAAGGTCTGAAAGGATCGGCCCGGATCAAGGACATCATTATGGAGGAAACCAAGCGGGATGAACTGGTCAAGCTTCTGAATCAATTCGTGGATCAGCTCGAATGGGGAGATGAGTCCTCCAACAGTGTATATCCGCCGGTTGCAACCGCGATAGGTTAATGGGAGCTGGTGCGCTTCATTTCAGGCTTTCTGGCCGGGGCGGAAGGCCCTTCGGAGCGCATTGACTTTTTCTAATGGTTCCCATATAATCTTTCAGTATAAATTCAAGTAATGAACAAGCATCAGCGGGAAGTTCTGTTTCCCGAGAAATCGCATATAGTAAGCATATCGTGTTTTAAATTATTTACATGACAGGAGAATCGGTTAATGAGTGATAAAGAAGTCATTCTGACGCAGGATGGTCTGAAGAAGCTGGAGGACGAACTGGAAAACCTGAAGTCTGTGAAGCGCCGCGAAGTGGCAGAGCGGATTAAAGTGGCCATTGGATATGGCGATATCAGTGAGAACTCCGAATATGAAGACGCCAAGAACGAACAAGCTTTTATTGAAGGGCGCATTATTACACTTGAGAAAATGCTCCGCAATGCCCGCATCATCAATAACGATGATATTAACACCGATGTGGTAAGCGTTGGCAACACCGTGATCGTAGAGGATCTCGAATTCGGTGACAAGATGGAGTATACCATCGTGGGTACAGCTGAATCCGATCCGCTCAATAACAAGATTTCCAATGAAAGTCCTGTCGGCAAAGCGATCATCGGCAAACAAAAAGGTTCCGTTGTTGATGTGAACGTTCCTGCTGGCGTTATTCAATATAAAATTGTAGACATTAAGAAGTAAGTCGGAACGTTGAGGAAAGCTTCCTTCGGGGGGCTTTTTTAAATGTTGTCATGGATGGAGCGCAGGGAATATGATCGAGTGCGCTTTGAATGGAGGACGGGTCCGTCATTTCTGGTTGGCTGCCGGAGAGTGGGATATGGACCATGCCGTCCTGCTGGATCGGGAGTAAACGATCGACGTATATGAAGGAGATGAACGACGATGACGGAAGAAAACAATCATCAGGAACAAGAGCAGGAGCTAAGTGAGCTGCTGCAGATCCGCCGCAACAAATTGGACGAGCTCCGCAAGCTCGGGATCGATCCTTTTGGCGGAAAATACGTAAGAACCGACCATGCCGGCGATTTGCTGAAGCAGTATGATGCGTTGCCGAAGGAAGAGCTGGACGAGAAGAAGGTTGAAGTCAACCTTGCCGGACGCATTATGGCCAAGCGGGGCATGGGTAAGGCTTCTTTTGCTCATATTCAGGATTTGACAGGCCGCATTCAGATCTATGTTCGCCAGGACACGCTGTCCGAAACGCAATACGAGGCGTTCAGCATTCTGGATCTGGGTGACATTGTCGGCGTCAAGGGCGTTCTGTTCAAGACCAAAACCGGCGAGACTACGGTGAAGGTGCAGGAGCTTGAAGTGCTGTCCAAATCGCTGTATCCGCTCCCTGAGAAATTCCATGGTCTGAAGGATGTTGAGCTTCGCTACCGTCAGCGTTACGTCGATCTGATCATCAATCCGGATGTACAAAAGACATTCATTACACGCTCCCGGATCATCCAGTCGATGAGACGCTATCTGGATTCCCACGGGTATCTTGAGGTTGAGACGCCAACCCTTCATTCGATTCCGGGTGGTGCGGCGGCCCGTCCATTCATTACGCATCATAATGCGCTTGATATGGAGCTGTACATGCGGATCGCCATCGAGCTTCATTTGAAACGTTTGATCGTGGGCGGTCTGGAGAAAGTATACGAAATCGGCCGGGTGTACCGGAACGAGGGGATTTCGACGCGTCACAATCCGGAATTCACCATGATCGAGCTATATGAAGCCTATGCTGACTACAAAGATATTATGGCATTAACCGAGAATCTGATTTCTCATATCGCCCAGGAAGTTCTGGGCACACAGATCATTAACTACCAAGGCCACGAGGTGGATTTGACGCCACAGTGGCGCCGTGTATCGATGGTGGATGCGGTGAAGGAAGTGGTGGGCGTTGATTTTGGTGTTCAGATGACCGATGAAGAAGCACACCGTCTGGCAAAAGAGCACAAGGTGCCTGTAGAGCCGCACATGACGTTCGGCCACATTCTGAATGCATTCTTCGAGCAATTTGTTGAGGAGACGCTGATTCAGCCAACCTTCGTTACCGGCCATCCGGTGGAGATTTCACCGCTGGCTAAGAAGAATGACGAGGACCCTCGCTTCACCGATCGCTTCGAGCTGTTCATCGTTGCGCGTGAGCATGCCAACGCGTTCTCCGAGCTGAACGATCCGATCGATCAGCGTCAGCGCTTTGAAGCGCAGCTTAAGGAGCGCGAGCAGGGCAATGATGAAGCGCATGAAATGGATGAGGATTTCCTTCGTGCGCTGGAGTACGGCATGCCGCCGACTGGCGGTCTCGGCATCGGGATTGACCGGTTGATTATGCTGCTGACGGACTCCCCGTCGATCCGCGATGTGCTGCTGTTCCCGCACATGCGGAATCGCCAAGAATAGAGACGTGCAGCCCTGACTTCTTGCCGATCGCATTCGCTGCTTGCGCATGATGGAAGGGTTACGGCGCGTATAGATGTAGAACAAACCAGCCTGCTCGATTGAGCAGGCTGGTTTGTTGTTATATAGAGGTTGGGTTCGTGATGCGTGTTGTTGTATGCGATGCCGTGGGGCTTATCGTAAAATTCAATTGAACAATGGGCGCGGCTACTGATGGGACTGGGCAACCAGAGCTCTGAATGGATTACAATATTTTACCAGTATAAAAAGTTCGGACATAGGGTTGCTTTGTTGCTGGTATCGTGATATATTATAAATCCGGTCACGAAATGGCCGACAGCACAGAGCAAGTGAGCAGCTGAATTTTGAATCAAATAAACATTCAAAAAAAGACTTGCAAACTTATCTCGGATGTGCTACAATATAAAAGTTGCTGATGCGAACCAGATTCGCAGGTGACGAAGTGG
>NZ_NQLZ01000045.1:0-61759 GCF_002276395.1 Paenibacillus sp. 7541
CCTCTTTTGCTGTTGTCTGCTTTAAGCGTTGGTGGTCCGGCCATGAGGCGATCATCAGTGATAAGCCAGCCCGAAGCGGCACGGCTTCCAGCTCTGTATGTATCGAGCGGAACGTCGATGATGACTAGAAAGATAGACCGGGAAGGCCGGCAGCGGTCGGAACAGACCTTGGCGGTTTATTCGGATCATTCCATGGCCAGACACCGGTGCTTCGGACTCTTAATGGCTAGCTTATATGCTTATAGTCTGTCTTCTGCTGGAACATGCCGGCTTCGAGGATCGCGAGATTGGCTTGTTCATTCAGACGTTATGGACAAATCAATCCACGCGTTGGCCCGCTCCGTTAGAGCAGGCTGCTGCTCGTACACATGATCAAAATCAAGCACCGTCACATCATGATGTAGAAGTCCCATGATCATCATCTCCTTACAGAAATAAGACTTCATGTTCATTCCGAATCGTTAAGGATGAGCGCTGCCATGATTAAGTTTATCATAAAATTTTGCCGTTTCTCATGTACAAGGTCACACGACTGTGTTCATCACTGCAGAGGAAGCAGCGACGGAGCGGATGTTCCCGGAGGCTCATGCCCAATATCGCTTCCTCTCGCCGCTCCAGTTCACCAGTGGAGAGCTGCCGGAGATGTCGGTCATGCTGGTCAGGATAGAGGCAGGCAAGTCGGACTATGATGAAATGGTCGTCCATGATTTTGTGGAATTTACCCCAAAGGGAGGGAACACGGGCGCCTTCGTTGATGGTTCGTGGGCCTGCCCTATTCCAATGATTCGGTTATAAGTCATGCGCCTATCCAATCTATAAAAAATTTAGATAAATATGATATTAAAATCTACAAATAATAGTGATACACTAGGAATAGGACATCTTGGATCCGAAGGGTGTGGCATGCTATGCAAGCGCGCCCTGGCTTATTGTGGCGTCTGAGCAGGAGCGCCTTTCATCCTTCCTGCAAAATCGTAGGGTAGAGGGACGGTAAATATGGACAACCGACAAACGAAAACCGACGTAATTTTAATTGGTGCGGGCATTATGAGCGCAACTTTGGGATCACTGCTGAAACAATTAGTACCCGAATGGGACATCACCGTATTTGAGAGGCGCTCGGCCGCAGGGGAGGAAAGTTCCAACGAATGGAACAATGCCGGAACCGGGCATTCTTCGCTGTGTGAGCTGAACTACACCGTGGAACAGCCAGACGGGTCTATCAATATTAGCAAAGCGATTCAAGTGAATGAAGAGTTTCAGTTCTCCAAGCAGTTCTGGGCTTATCTCGTCAACAGCGGCGTCATATCCAATCCGAAGGATTTTATTATGCCAGTGCCTCATATGAGCTTTGTTCAGGGGGAGTCGAATGTCGCTTTTCTGAAGAAAAGATTTGAAGCGCTTTCGGTTAATCCTCTGTTCGAGGGCATGGAATACTCGGATAATCCGGATCTGCTGAAGCAGTGGGTTCCGCTGATGATGAAGGACCGGATCGTGGATCAGCCGATTGCGGCTACACGAATTGAATCAGGCACCGATGTCAACTTTGGCGCTTTAACACGTTTACTATTTGATCATCTGCAGAAGAACAATGTCGGTATGCATTTCAATCATCAAGTTGATGATATTAAGCGAAATAGCGAAGGTTTATGGGAACTGAAGGTGCGGGATCTTGCCAGCGGCGCCGTTCGCCGTCATGCAGCCAAGTTCGTCTTTATCGGCGGCGGGGGCGGCAGCCTGCATTTGCTGCAGAAATCGGGCATTCCGGAAGGCAAGGGTATCGGAGGATTTCCGGTGAGCGGGCTGTTCATGGTATGTCACAATCCGGAGGTTGTGGCCCAGCATCATGCCAAAGTGTACGGAAAAGCGGCAGTAGGCGCTCCGCCGATGTCGGTTCCGCATTTGGATACCCGCGTCATTAACAACAAAGAGTCGCTGTTCTTCGGGCCATTCGCTGGCTTCTCGCCGAAGTTTCTGAAGTACGGCTCGATATTTGATCTAATCACCTCGGTGAAGCCGCATAATCTGGTGACGATGCTGGCTGCGGGTGCGAAGAACTTCCAGCTCACCAAATATTTGATCGGGCAGCTGATGCTGTCCAAGGAGCAGCGCCTCGAAGCGCTGCGCGAGTTCGTCCCTAATGCCAAGGGCGAGGACTGGGAGCTTGTGGTGGCTGGCCAGCGCGTTCAGATCATCAAAGATACAGCTTCCGGGAGAGGAACCCTGCAATTCGGGACGGAAGTGATCAGCGCTGCCGATGGTTCGATTGCTGCACTGCTCGGCGCCTCGCCGGGCGCATCGACCGCCGTGTCGGTCATGCTGGAGGTAATCTCCAAGTGCTTCCCGCAGCATATCAAGGCATGGGAGCCGAAGCTGAGAGAGATGATTCCTGCGTACGGCACTTCCTTGCTGCAAGAGCCTGCGCTGCTTCGGGAGATCCAGGCAGAGACATCGCGGACGCTGGGATTAACGAACGGCAATGGCGCGTCGGGTCACGGAGACAAGACTTCTGCGCTTGCATAAGAATTATCGGTGAATAACATGAAAGAGGTTCGATTATGCTCGTCATGGAGCAATCGAACCTCTTTTTTTTGCATATCAGCTTCATGCTGGATGATGGCGATACTCGGGACAAGATACTTATAGCACTTTTGACAGAAAGGAACGGGTGCGTTCCTGCTGCGGGTTGGAGAACAGCTGATCAGGCGGCCCTTCCTCCACAATGCTTCCGCCCTCCATGAAGATGACGCGGTCTCCGACTTCACGGGCGAAGCCCATCTCATGCGTGACGACCACCATCGTCATGCCTTCCCTGGCGAGATCCTGCATGACCGTCAGCACTTCGCCGACCATCTCGGGATCAAGCGCCGACGTTGGCTCGTCAAACAGCATCACCTTCGGCTCCATCGCCAGCGCACGGGCAATGGCCACGCGCTGCGCCTGACCGCCAGACAGAGAGGCAGGATACATATTCGCCTTGTCCTCCAGGCCGACCTTGCGCAGCAGCTCCATCGCCTTCGCTCTGGCCTTGTCCGGCGCCCACTTCCGAACCCGGAGCGGAGCAAGTGTAATGTTATCCAAGACCTTCATGTGCGGAAACAGGTTGAACTGCTGGAATACCATACCGACTTCGGCGCGCATTTCAGTGATGTTGGTGTTCTTGTCCATCAGCGACTGGCCTTCGATGCTTATGTCACCGTGCTCGGGTACCTCAAGCAGATTGAGACAGCGCAGAAAGGTCGATTTGCCCGAGCCGGACGGCCCGATCACAACGACAACCTCCTGGGGCATGATGCGGGCATCGATCTCGCTTAGCACCGTAACCGAACCGAAGGACTTGCTCAGCTTCTTCACTTCGATGATAGGCTGCATGCTACATTCTCCTTTCGATATAGTTCAGCAGCTTGCTGAGGCTATAAGTCAGGATGAAATAGACCAGGGCCGCGGTCAGGTAAGGCTCCCAAATGCGGTAATACTGCCCGGACATCGCCTGGCTCCAGTACATGAGCTCCTGCGCCGCGATGACGGCCACCAGAGAGGAGTCCTTGATCAGCACGATGAACTCATTCCCGAAGGCCGGAATCATTCGTTTGATGGCCTGGGGCAGAATGACATATCGCATCGCTTGAACATTCGTCATGCCCAGCGACTGAGCGGCCTCCCGTTGCCCTTTATCAATGGACTGAATCCCGGCACGATAGATCTCTGCCGTATAGGCAGCCGAGTTCAGCGAGAGGGCGGTTATGGCTGCTATGAAAGGATCGGTGCGTCCAATAATCGCCGGAATTACCCCGAAATGGACGATAAAGATCTGAACAAACAGCGGGGTGCCCCGGAAGAAATTAATATAACTTTGAAAAGGCCATCTGATGTACCAGCGGCTTGACATCTTTCCGAATCCGATTCCAAGTCCAAGGATGGAGCCGAGAATGATCGAGAGGATCGAGATTCCGATCGTCAGCATCGTTCCCCGGAGGATCAGCGGCATGTAGTCGATAATAATGTCGAATCTGAAATCCATGCTATTCGCTCTTCCTTTCTGTCAATAAAAGAGCATGCGTGGTGTGATGCGTACGCATGCTCTTTCAGTGCTTATTGCGAAAACCGGCCGCTGCTTACTCGGCCGCTTCCTGAAGTACCGTAATGTCCGGTGTTTCACCGAACCACTTCTCATAAATCTCGGCATATTTGCCGTTTTCGATCACCGTTTTGATCGCTGGGTCAAGCTTGGCCTTGAGCTCGCTGCCCTTCGGCAGGAGGATGGCATAGAACTCCGAACCGAAGTTCTCGACATCGGTAATGCCGATGAAATGCTTGGTCGGGTTGTTCTTGATGTACTCGCCCACGATGGCGTTGTCAGCGACAACGGCGTCAGCCCCGCCTTTGTCCAGCTCCATCAGCGCGACGGTGTTGCTGTCGAAGCGGCTGATATTCGGGTTGTTCTGTCCGAACAGCTCGCTGACGATAATGTCGGCCGTGGTGCCGCCCTGAACGGCGACCTTCTTGCCTTCCAGATCAAGCGCGCTCTGGATGTCGCTGCCTTCCTTCACCATGATCATGTTCGTGGATTCAAAATAAGGGATCGTATAATCATAGCTTGCCTTGCGGTCCTCCGTAATCGATACGGAAGAGATGCCTGCCTGATACTCGGTACCCTGTCTCACACTGGCTAGCATCGTATCCCAGCCGGTATTGGCTACTTCATAAGGAAGGCCTGCCTCTTCCATGACCGCAGCCAGAAAATCAATGTCAAAGCCAACGATCTTGTCTTTGTCCATGTACTCCATCGGTGCATAGTTCGCGTCGGTCGCGAATTTAATCACTTGTTCTCCCTCTGAGGCGCCGCCTTGCGCACCTTCGCCGCTGCCGTTCGAATTCGATCCGCAGCCGACAATCGACACGGTCAATATGGCGGAGATGAGGAACAAACCCCATTTCTTCATGTTCATGTAAGAATCCCCCTATTTTTATGGATAACATCTTAAAGAGATTTTAGCAGAATCAGGTCAGTGTGACAATTAACTTTTCTGAACTGCGTGAGGTAATCTAACATGTGAAGGAATGCACATGTGGAAGGAACCGCCATCCCAGCCCTTTGACCATGAAAAAAAAGCGGCACGACGTTGTTCAACGTCGCACCGCTCATCGCTTGCTGCTTCAATAAATGTCTGTTACAGGGTGGTCTCCCCATCATAAGTAATGATTCGCTTGTACAGCTCAGGACGGCGGTCGCGGAATACTCCCCATTCGATCCGCATCGTCTCCAGCTCATCCAGATCGAACTCGGCGGTCAGCACCGTCTCCTCGGTCCGTCCAGCTTCGACGATTTTATTCCCTTGCGGTCCAGCGATGAAGGAAGAACCGTAGAAGTCAATGGCTGAATCCTCATCTTCCTCGCGGCCAATCCGGTTGGAGGCGATGACGGGAATCAGGTTGGCTGCTGCATGGCCCAGCATGCAGGTCTGCCAGTGATCCTTGGAATCGATGCTCGTATCCTGCGGCTCTGATCCGATCGCGGTCGGATAAAGCAGCAGTTCAGCGCCCATCAGCGCCATGACGCGGGCGGCTTCCGGATACCATTGGTCCCAGCAGATGCCTACGCCGATTTTGCCGTAACGGGTTTTCCACACCTGGAATCCGGTGTCGCCGGGGTTGAAATAGAACTTCTCTTCATAGCCCGGACCATCGGGGATGTGGCTCTTGCGATAGTGACCGAGCACTTCGCCATCGGCATCGATAACGGCCAGCGAGTTATAACGGGCATAGTTCTTCTTCTCGTAGAAGCTGATCGGCAGCACGACCTTCAGTTCCTTGGCCACCTGACGGAAATGATTCACCGCTTTGTTATGCTCAAGCTCTGTAGCATACGTATAATAATCCGACTTCTCCTTCTGGCAGAAATACGGGGTTTCGAACAATTCCTGAAGCAAAATAATTTGCGCACCCTGCCGGGCCGCTTCCCGAACGAGCTTATCCGCCTTGGCGATATTCTCTTCGATGCTGCCCGAGCAGCTCATTTGTGTCGCTGCAACCTTTACTTTTCTCAAGCGGTTCCCCTCCTTGTATCGTTTATCCCTACATTAGCTCGTCAGCTGCTGTTACGATCTTGCCGGCATTTGCTGGGTGATGCAGTGCACGTTTCCGCCCTCACCGATGATGGCCATGCCGTCGATCGTGCGAATTCGGCGATCCGGGAATACGGCCTGAAGCGTCTCGACCGCCAGACGGTCGGTTTCAGCAGCTGCGCCCCCGAATACCGGCAGGATGATTCCGCCATTCACGAAATAGAAATTCAAGTAGCTAAGCGTCAGGCGGCTCTCCTTGTAAAAGGCCTTCGGCGGCTGCAGGAGCTTCACAATTTCAAGGGCGCGTCCGCGCGCATCGCGTGCCTGCTCCAGAATCTGCAGATTTTCCTGGGTGATGGCGTAGTTCTCATCCTTCGGATCTTCGCACACTTGGAGAATGACTTTCCCCGGTGCCGCGAAGCAGGCGATGTTGTCAATATGACCATCGGTCTCGTCCCCATCCAGTCCGCGCTTTAGCCAAATGACCTTCTCGGTACCGGTATAGGCTTGTACCAATTCTTCGATTTGCTCCCGGCTTAGATCCGCGTTCCGATTCCGGTTCAGCAGGCATTCCTCGGTCGAGAGCAGCGTCCCGTCACCATCAACATGAATGGAGCCACCCTCCAGGATGAGCGGAGCATCGAACTGCTTGACGCCATAATGCTTCAGCAGCGCTGTAGGCACCGCGTTGTCCAAATCCCACGGCGCATATTTCTCGCCCCATGCGTTGAATTTCCAGTTCACACCCGCCAGCTCGCCCGATTCGTTCTTCACGAAGGTCGGGCCGTTGTCGCGCAGCCAGGCGTCACTGTGTTCCAGGGGAAGCAGCTCAATGTTGTCCTCACCCAGCATAAGCGATACTTTCTTCACTTCCTGAGGATCGACCAGAACGGTGACCGGCTCGAACTCAGCGATCGCCTTGATCACCTCGGCATAGCCGTTGCATACCGTTTCATAATCCTCCGGAAAAGTCATTGACTCCTGCACCGGCCAGGAAATCAGGGTTCGTTCATGCTCTGCCCATTCGGGCGGCATTCTATAATTTAACGCACTCGGATTCATCTCGTGTCCTCGACTCACTTTATTTAAAATTTGAAGGACCGGCACCCGGCCGGTCTCCCTAACCATAATACAATAAGATGTCGACTGTCTCAAACGATAAATTCAGCGGGATTATTCGAAAGATCATGCCGTCAGGCAGGGTCATCTGTTCGAGTTTAAGTCCAGCGGCAAAATGACTTGCTATTGGTCCGACTCAAGGAGGGGGTCAGGGCAATGTCTGCTCGTGGATACCGCTTGTTCCTTACTGTGTCCCGTTTCCAGCCTGACTATGAGCCTGAACCGGGCATAACCTTTTCGAACATAACAACACCGCCTTGTTAATAACAGGGCGGCATTGATGAGGGGGGACTTGTATCAAGCGTTCAGATCGTGCAGGCCAGGGCTGTGTTCATTAGGCATCTCGGGCATCATTGGTAGCGGGAACCCTTCCGGAGGCTGGGTGACCTGCAGACTGCCGCCGTTTCTGCTCGGCGTCTGGCCGCTGAATATTTCGCCAATGCGCGTGTTGTCGAGGCGGAAATTGAATTGGGCATTATGGAAGCCCATGTCGACGTATTTCTGACATTCCGGGTACTTGTGAATATCGTAATTCGGTACCGGGAACAGTTTGCCCCATTCCACACCGAGCGTTTCCAACGCCTTGGCAAACGCATTTTGATGGGCATTGTCGCGAACGATCAGAAAAGCAAGGGTTTCCCGAAACGTTTTATTGGTGCTCATCTCATAAATTCTTGATTTCTGAAGCACGCCTGTGGATTCCAGCACAAGATTGTCCATGAGATTGGCTACGAGATTCCCGTGATCGTACACATAGTTGCCGTTCCACGGGTTTCCGGCTGCATCAACCGGCAGGGAGCTTTGCGCGCCCATAATATAGTGGTGGGGGTTCGCATGCTTCACAGCTTCATCTAGCGGAGCGCCGTCAGCGCCAGCGTCGCCAACGCCTTCTGCTCCAGATCCCGTCAGCAGCTGGTTGATCGTATGCTGTACCAACTCCACATGGCTGATTTCTTCCAGGAACACACCGCGGATCAAATCGCGGAATTGCGTTGCCTTGCCCCGATAGTTGTTGCTCTGGAAGAAGAATTGCATCATCGTCCGCATTTCTCCGAATCTTCCCCCGAGCGTCTCCTGCAACACTTTGGCGGCCGCCGGGTCTGGCTTGTCCGGCACAATGATATTGATCAGGTCTTCCTTGTAAAAGTACATATCGTTTGCCTCCGATTTCCTGGGATGGTGAGTCATCTTCAGTTTTATTCGCTAACGCCGGTTCTATGCGGTCTGTTTGCAAGCAATCATTTCCATGCGGTGTGCCGGTTAGTCTCCATGAAGGGGATGCAATGATCTTCGGCCTGGAAGCATGAAATGGACGATTTCAGCGCATAATGGCATTGTTTCAACACCATGATTAAAGGAGCTGGACAGTATGGGAATATTAAGCGGCAACCCGAAGGACGAGCCTTTGCATTACGGTGAAGTATTCAGCATATGGGAAGCGTCCATGATGGCAAAAGGAAGCATTTCATGTTACGAAGCGTTTATGTATCATGCTGGGGACAAGGAGCTGAAAAAGCTCATTCAGGACTTTCTGGATCAAGCCAGGCTGGAAGTGAAGGAATGCGACGAGCTGCTGACGGATAACGGAATCTCTCCGTCGCCTATGCTGGCGGAACGCCCTGCTGCAGAGCTGAAGGACATCCCTCCAGGAGCCCGGTTCACCGATCCGGAGATCGCAGCCAAGCTGGCGGCGGATAATGCACTGGGTCTTGTCTCCTGCAGCAAGACGATGGGGCTTAGCATTAGGGAGGATGTAGGAGCTCTGTTTGCGAAGTATCATGTGACCAAAACAGCACTGGGACTTCGTGTTCTGCGTATGAACAAGGAGAAGGGGTGGCTGGTGCCGCCGCCGCTGGTTGCTAAACAACCGGAATAACCAGGCTAACATATCCAAATAGCAAAGAGGCTCCGCAGATCGTATGCAGAGCCTCTTTGCTATGGGTTCATGATGGAATGTTCAAAGCGGTTTGAATATTGGTCAGATCCCGCTCAATCTGTTCATTCATCTCATAAGGCTTGTAGAAGCCGCGTTCCATCATGTAGCCGATGATTTTCTCATGGGTGTCTACCGCTTCCTCCAGCTGCTGGATCAGAATGGACTTGATCTCCGGGCTGGCGCATTCGGTTACAGCCATCGCATAGTTTCGGACCCCGGTTTTGGCGCTAATGAGAAAATCCATGGCCACCATCTCGTCCGTCAGTTTATCCAGCCCCATAATGCGCTCAATAATTGGATTCACGATCTCATCTCCCTTATGTCCGAGTTGGCTAAAATATGGCTAAGCTCCTGGAGCTGCCTAGTAGATATCTCAACGTCATCCAGTAAAATTTGCTTCAGCTCCGGGTCAGACACGAGCAGCTTCATCGCTTTGGCTTTGGTCATGCAGAGCGTCTTGAAGGCTGCCAGTTCATGCACCTCCAGTGTCTCATGCAAACCGTAGGCGGCTGTATTCATTTGCGTTCTCCCTCCTAAAGTTATAATGGGTCATGGCTTCAGCACCACTTTGATGCAATTGTCTGTCTTGGTATCGAAGATGTCATACCCATGCTTCGCTTCGCTAAGCGGAATGACGTGGGTAATAATGTCGCTGGCATTGATTTTGCCGGAGGTGATCAGATCATACATATGCGGCATGTAGTGAATGACCGGTGCCTGGCCGGAGCGGATATTGATGTTGCGCAGCATGATGTCACCGAGCGGGAATCCGTTATAGCGTCCGCCATACACCCCGGTTATCTGAATCGTGCCGCCTTTGCGTACCGCCTGGGTGGCGATCACGAGCGCACTCATCGTCCCGCCCTGAAGCTTCAGCCCGCTGGCCAGAAACTCCATATCGCTCATCTTGCCGTCCATCCCGACGGCGTCGATGACGACATCCGCACCGCCTTTGGTGATCTCCTTGAGATAGGCGCCTACGTTCTCTTCCTGCTCGAAATTGACAATTTCTACGTTGTTGGTGCGCTTGGCGTGCTCCAGACGGTAGTTGACGTAATCAACAGCAATGACGCGCGAAGCGCCTTTCAGCCATGCGAATTTCTGGGCAATCAGCCCTACAGGGCCGCATCCGAGGACGATCACAACATCTCCCTTTTTGACGCCTGCGTTGTCCACACTCCAGAATGCGGTGGGCAGGACATCACTGATCAGGCACAGGTTCTCATCGGGCTCCTCGCAGCTTTCCGGGATTTTGAAATGGGTGAAATTCGCGAACGGAACGCGCAAGTACTCGGCCTGTCCGCCGGGATACCCGCCAGCATTGCCGGAATAACCGAAATAGGCGCCGATCTGGCCGTTATCATTGGAATTGTCGCATTGGCTTTCCAGCTGATTTTTGCAGAAGAAGCATTCCCCGCACGCGATGGTGAAGGGGATGATGACACGGTCGCCTTTTTTCAGATGCGTAACCTCGGGGCCGACTTCTTCCACAATCCCCATCGGTTCATGGCCGATAATATAGTTCTCCTGGAGATTGGGGATCATCCCGTGAATCAGGTGCAGGTCTGAGCCGCATATGCCCGTACTCGATACTTTAATCACGATATCGTCAGGTTTTTCGATTTTGGGATCAGGGACGTCTTTGACAGTTACATTTTTAATGCCTTGGTAAGTTACGGCTTTCATGCTTGGTGTCCTCCTACATGCTCATCGGGCGTGCGATCGAACATCCCCTTGCGGCTGGTATCGTCAGGGAAGAGGTTCATCTGTCCAATCATGATGGTGTTTTTGGCAGCAAGCTGATCAAGCTGGTACTGTTCGGTCAGCTCATAAGGATGGAACCATTTCTTGCGCATCATCAGATCGGTAATTTCCTGGTGCAGTGCAATTCCTTGGCTTAACTGACGGCGGAGCAGGGAACGGGCTTCTGGCGATACGGTCTCGGTCAGCGCGATAGCCGTGTTGCGGACGCCTTCCTTCGCACGCATCAAGAAATCGACCGCGAGTGTCATATCGGCCATCTCCGGCATGTTAAGCGCGTTAATCGGATCCAAGTAATCGTTATTCATTGAAGTGGTCCTCCATCATTCAGGATGGGTTCCGGCCGACTTTCGGGTACTGGGGCCTGAAAAGGAACGCTTTCGTAGACCGACTGCAGCTCTTGAATCGCCTGTATGGATTGTTCTACATCTTTTTGCATCAGCGCCTTGAGCTCCTGGTCAAACACAAGGCCTTGCATCAACTTGGATTTGGCCAGGCACAATGTCTTAAAGTTGAGCACCTCGTGAAGGTCCATCGACTCATGAGGGGCGAGTGTACGTGGTTTCATAGCGATCGGGAGCACCTCCATCTTTTTTTCAGCGATAGCTTTCCCTTACGCCTGAGAGTTATGCTTTGGGCTTGTTCAGCGTCTGACATGGCGTTACTTGTGGGCAGGCAAAAGCGGGGAATAAGCGGCTTTTCAAATGATGGCGGGTGGCGGTAAGGTTCTAAGAGGCAGTTAGGACGGAGAAGTCGGAGAAAGAACGGTATAGATATGGGGACGGTTGTGGGGAAGGAAGGACGGCCAAGAGCTGTGATTGGCTCGCAGCCGCCCCTCGGTAATGCTCGGGGGATCAACCTTTTTCAACTCGTTGGTTGTGGGGCAGGTGAATATAGCGGGTTTCTTGTCTATTGGACATCAAGCTGTGCAGTGCCATTCCGATCATGACGATGATTACACCGCACCATGCTAAGGGAGAAGGGATCGGCATGGACAGAATCCAGAGCTCGCCGGCCAGGGCGAACAGCACCTCCATCGACTGGGTTGCCTCTACGGCAGCCAGCTGCTGCATATTTCCCCGCACCATGTCAGTCGCCTTGAAGAAGAGTACCGTAGCGATTACACCGGAGAGAAGCGCAACCAGCAGCGCCTGAAAGGTCTGCCCGGTGCTAGGCATCCCGACGGTCATAGCGCCGTAAACGGAGAGCAGCAGCCAGAAAGGCAAACTGGCGATGGTCATACCTAACACACGCTGGGTGGTATCGAGCCGTCCTTCGCACAGCTCCATCATTTTGCGGTTTCCGAGCGGGTAGGCGAAGGAGGCGATCAGCACGGGCACAAATCCGAACAGCAGGTCACGGGTAGAAAGGCTTCCGGCATGATCCAGCTGCATCAGCACAATGCCCAGCAGGATGATGAGCGACATGCCCAGCCCCTTGATCGGAAGTGCTGCCCGGGCCTGGACAGGCCCTTGCGGTGTATGCCTCGTTTCGAAAAATAAAGGGGTCAGAAGCGCGCCCGATATGATGGTGATTTGCCAGGTGCCTGCAATCAGCCAGCCAGGCGAATACGCGGCGGCAAAGCATAGCGGGGCGTAAAACAAGCCGAACCCGATACAGCTCCATAGCAGCCATGCGCCGGGCTTTCTTCGAATCTCGTGCCAGAGCGGGCGCAGCTTGCGTCCTGCAAGCACGATGATTAAGAGAAAAGGAAGCATAAAGAGATACCGCAGCGAGGCGCTCCAGATCCAGCTGCCTCCGGACAGCTGCATCGATGAGTTAAGCACAAAGGTAAAGGCAAAAAAGAAAGCCGCGCCCATTCCGATCAACACAGGTCTCAATAAAGACTCACCTCGGCTCCGTTGGTTGTGTCAGCAATTCGCCAAGACTTAACCAGTTTTCTTCGACAAGCCGGACCGTTTTCTCATACTCCTTGTTGCGGAGTGCCGACAGGATGCGCCGATGCTGCGCTACCGATCCGATCCCTTTAACATGATTGAATTGCGCGACCTCCAGACGGTGAATCTTCGGAACACAGCGCTCCATGGCCAGCAGGATCTCCGGATTGGCAGCCGCATCAAGGAAAACGTGATGAAACCGGGTATCCGCCTCTATGGCCTGAATAACATCGCCCTGCTCAATGGCCAGCCGCAGTTCTTCATTGATCGCTTCCAGAGCGGCGATGTCCTCCTCCTGCATAATAGGACATGCGAGCCTTGCTGCTAATGCGTGCAGCGCGGCAACCACCGTAAATGCATGCTTCGCCTCCTCGAATTGGATGGGTGCCACAAACGTTGAAGAACCGGGGAGTGATCCTATAAGTCCTTCGTCTTCAAGCCTTTTCAATGCCTCTCTGACCGGGGTGCGGCTAATGCCGAACTGGTCGGCTAACTCCTTGTCGCTCAGCCGCTGGCCTGGCTGCAATTCCAGTGTGATAATCGACTTTTTTAATGCATGATAAACCTCATCGCGCAGGGACAGTCGTTTAATGGGTTTAATATGATTCGTATTCATAAAACCAATATATCGGATATCGCCTTTGGTTGCAATGCGGAGAAGTTGGATGTCGTGTTATTTTGGGAACATAAATAGCCCCCAACCAGAGAGTGGTTGGGGGCTATGGATTAGATGTTGTTCTTATGGAGACTATGACTTACTCGACGATGGTCTCACCGCCGTCATTCCGAGTGATATAGCTGTGATCCCGGGACGCTTCTTCAATATGATGGAATGCCCAGTGGGTCGTAGCTACATCGGTCCAAGAGGCTGTGACTTCGTACAGTGGGCCTCTTTGGAGAAGACGGTTGAATACAACCACCGCTTCAGCACGCGTTAATGTTTTGTTAGGCTGGAAGCTGCCATCCGGCATTCCTTCCATGTACCCAGCTACATATACATTCGCGATGCTGCCTTCAGCCCAGTGGCCGCGCACATCACTGAAGCTGTGATTCGCTTCTCCCGTCAGATTCTGCAGACGGGCAATGATGGTGGCCATTTCTGCACGGGAGATCGCTTTTTCCGGTTGGAAGCTGCCATCTGGCATTCCCTGCATTAGGCCAGTGACGGTCGCGAAACGAATGGCCTCGCTTGCCCAATGTGTTTCGGTTACGTCAGGGTAAGCGACAGCTGTACCTGCTGCAGGCAGATCCAGCACCCGAGACAGAATGGTAGCGATTTGGGCACGGGTCAAGGCTTGAGCCGGTTTAAAGGTTCCGTCCGGGAAGCCGACCATATAGGCGCTGTGTGTGCCTTCTGCACCCTGGTCCAGATTCAGGATCGTGAATGTGCTGAACTTCCCGATTTCAAACGTTAGACCTAGGACGCCTTCTGCATATTCGCCAAGTTCAGGTGTAACCAGCTTGCGCTCTCCATCACTATGCTCGATGAAGATGGCCAGATTCGACAGGAACAACGCCCGTTTAGAGGCATCTGCCGGAATATGGCTGCTGTTCATTGGCAAGGTGATCTGTACAGGACGGCTAGGCATGTTCGTTTCGATCGTGAATGGACGATCGACGACATAGATATTGCCATCATTCAATACTTCTCGAACGAGCTGTTCCTTCTTGGCCCGTTCTTCCACTTGCTTGCGCTCATCAACTTGCTTGATAGGCACGAGATGGAAGTACAGATTTTGATTCAAATCACGAAGCGATGCATTCGGAATGGTGATCATCCCGTTATCGGTGAAGATTTCGAGATCGAGTCCTGACTCGTGCACGGTTTTAAGTGCCGCCACAGGAAGCTCTACCCGTACATCCTTCACTTCGTCATTCTCATCAGGAATGACAATGCGAACTGCGGTTGAGCCTGCTGCCAGTGTTTTCTGGACGGCTTCAGTCGCCTTGGACGATTCAAATGTTACTTTATCACTCTTGGTGCCATCGGCATTGCTTGTCCGTTCGATAACGGTCTGAGCCACGACGCCTTTTCCGCTAGCTTCGACATTGACCGTAATTCTTTCAACATTAGACGGTGCTGGGCTAGGAGGAGGTGTAGTGATATTTCCGCTGCCTCCATTATTGCCGTTATTGCCGCCGTTTCCGCCGCCATTGTTACCTCCACCGTTCGGAGCAGCTGCTCTCGTTACGTTAATGGTGTATGTGGAGGTTGTTCCGTCTTTCTCTGTAATAACCATCGTGATTTCATTACTTCCTACATTCAGAGCAATAGCCTCACTGGCTTGTCCACTGTTTACTACGATGCCATTCAATGTAATCGTTGCATCTGGGGTTACCGGATTTACCGTGAATCGAAGCTCGGTTGTGCTGTAGTCCACGTTCATCGAGTATTCATAAACATCTGCAGACACATTCGGATGAAGGGCGCCCGTAGATGGTATGATGAGCTTTCGTGCCAGTGCATTTCTTGCATCGCGTACTGCCTGAAGTGCTTTATTAACTTGCTCTTGTGTAGCATTTCCGTCATTGAGTACCCGGTTAGCTTCGTCCAGCGCATCCTGCAGAGCCTGCCAGGTGGCTGGTGTGTATTCCGCCTGAACCAGGTTTTCGTTGCTAATTTCGGTCACTTTGTTTTCCAGCGCCGTTTTATTGACGGTAGGAATGCGTTCGAGCTTGCTGCGCGCGTCTTCCAGAGCAGTAAGCGCGTCATCGACCTGCTGCTGTGTAGCATTTCCGTCATTGAGTACCCGGTTAGCTTCATCCAGCGCATCCTGCAAAGCCTGCCAGGTTGCTGGTGTGTATTCTGCCTGAACCAGGTTTTCGTTGCTAATTTCGGTCACTTTGTTTTCTAGCGCCGTTTTATCTACTACTACAAATTGTCTATTTACAGGTTCCGACTGAGTTTTCTTATTACTTGCTGAAACTGTGATCGTATATGCACCTGGATTGAGAGTATCATCTAATGGGAGTTCCCAGTTCCCGTTCGCCGTCAGCGTTGTCCCCGTAATCTCACCATCGGTACTCGGTTGGCTTATTTCATTCTTGAATGATCGCCATACCAGAGTATTGTTTGCATCATAACTTGCAAGAAGAGCACCAGAGTCGGCAAACAGATTTTCAATACTGCCCAAGCCGGCATCTGTTGCTTGTCCAAACTGGGTCCCTGCTGTCATACTCTGTGTGGTAATACCTGCCTCTCCAGTAAACGGACCATCTAAAATAAGACTTTTATAGTTTGCCATATTAACGTTTAACGCTTTGCCCGTACTATTGGTATTCCCCGTGATCCGTGCCTCACCCGACATTACGAGCATACCACTAGGATTACTGCGGAAAGAAATTCCTCCACCAATATTGTCCGTGATTAGGCCCCCGGTCATAATAAATTGTGATCCACTATCCACCAAGACCGCCGCGCCGGTAGAAATATTTTCTCTAATTTCTCCACCTTTCATTTCTACGACCGATCCTGTGTTGTCGACATGAATTACGCTTCCAGAAAATCCTGAGTTACTTCCACGTAAAACAGCCCCTTCTTCGATAATCAGTCGTGAACCTCCAAAGACATTAACTATTCTTCCACTGATCCTCTGATTATTGAAATTGCTATCAATGATAATATTTTTTAATGTTAGCTCTCCTGAAGTTAAATCAAATTGCGTGTCTAGAGCGTTATTACCGCTTGGCTCACCACGCTTAATCATAACAGTATTTACTCCAGGAGCCGTTGTTATCGTAACGCGCTTGTCTAAATTAAGCTTAAGTGCCTCTGAGTTTTTAGTAGTTTGTGTGATGTCGTCCAGGAGATATATCGTTCCCCCGTCACTAACCTCTGTATAGGCCGTCTTTAAGGTAGCGTATGGCGTCGCTTCAGATCCATCACCATTGATGTCATCGCCCTTGCTACTGGATACGTAAACTGCCGAAGAAGCGGCATAGCTTACCGGAGCTCCTAAACTTACGCTAATGCCCGTAAAGACTAGCGTAAAAATCAGAAACATAATCCCGATTTTACGCAAATTAATATGGTGGGCGTGCATTCAGATCATTCCTTTCTAAGATGTCTCTAGTGTTACTATCGTACGTCGTTTTACGATTTCGATATCGTTGTCTTATGATCCATTTTCTTCATACACGTAGTTGCTTGATTATTCACCTTCCTTATTAAATGTAATGAAAAAACTACCCAAGATTTCACATGATTTCGCTAAAAAATATCAAAATTCGTCATTGTTAAATTTATCAAGGGGAACTCTACAAAAACTCTACAAAAACTCTACAACCTTGTTATCAAATTGAATTAACGATTAAATGGGCCTTGTTTTCAAGCCAGTTGCATAAAAATAACACCAACCGTGAAGGTTGGTGTGTCAGGATTCACCTTTTCTATTCATTTCGGATTCACTCTCACCTGCGAGCCTTTGCCGCTCGTCTGAATGCCGCTCTCTTTCACTCCGACATCCTTCAGGTCCATCAGCAGCCGCTCCAAAACCGCCTTGGCGGCGGCAGCTTCTTTGGCTCCGGTCGCTTTGACGACGAGCTGAACAGGCTTGCCTGAGCGGAGGTGTTTGTCTGCCTGGCGAAGCTTGGTGTCGTAGTCATGCTCCTCGATATGTGCAGTGAAGCGGAACTCCTTCACCTTTTCCTTGGCGCTCTTGCTCTTCCCGCTATTACGGCTGGCGTCCGGCTTGGTTGACGCTGCTTTCTTCTGTGCCAGGGCCTTTCCTCGACCTTTGGGAACCAAAGTGCATGGCGGAGGACTACTCATGAGCGAGGTGCAGACGAGATCCAGTCCTTGTGACCGTGCCATCGCGAGTGCTTCCTCTCTGGATACCACCCCGAGATGCTCACCGCTTAAGCCGGTTAGATCAACTTCGGAAGCTCTGATTTGTTCATTAATAAGTACTGCCACGTAGGATGCCTCCCAGAAATATAGTTACAGCTATCATATATGCAAGAGCTTTAACATTTCAAATAAAAGCGGGATACTCCCGGGGGGAACTGAACCAATGTTGATGCTAGAATATACCTGCTTAGTCATCTGAACCTCTATCCGTTTCCAGAAGAAGGAAATCATGTTATCTTTAATGAAGGGACCTGGACGTGTCATCATGCATGATGCTGATCAAGCTGCTAAGGCGTACCGGGGGAAATATAGCCATAGGTAGGAGGAGAGGATGATGTCCGTCGGAATTTTAGCGCATCTGTTGGGGAAGCAGCCGTATAAGGAGCTGGCACGGAAGGTCGCTGAATATGGGTTTCCGTATGTTCAGCTTGCGCTGTCCAAAGCGATTACGGATGTGGACTGCTCACTTGGAAAGCTCAGCCCGGGCTTGGCGAGTGAGATTGGCGGTGCTTTTGCGGAGCATCAGGTTCGTATAGCGGTGCTGGGCTGTTACGCAAGCCTGGTTGAACTGGATGATGACGTCTATCGGCACAATATCGACCGGTTTAAGGAGCATCTCCGCTGTGCGCGGCATTTTGGAGCTCCGATCGTGGCTACGGAGGTGGGTAAACCCGAGGATTCTGCTCGCTTGCCGCAATATTGGGAGCGGCTGCATCATGCGCTGGAGGAGCTGGTGGAAGAGGCCGAACGGTGGGGCGTAACGATTGGACTGGAGGCTGCGCAAGGGCATCTGATAGACTCGCCGGATACGATGGCCGCAACGCTCGAACGCTTCCCCTCCTCATGTGTAGGAGTCGTTATCGATCCGTGCAATTTATTAAACGCTTCCAATTATGAACGCCAGGACGAGGTTATCCAATCTGCCTTTGAGCAGTTCGGATCTCGCATCGTTAGCGCCCATGCCAAGGACCTGATCCTCCGTTCGGATGGAGAACTTAAGGAGACAGCGGCAGGGCTTGGAGAACTGCATTATCCGCTGTTTTGGGAGCTGCTGGAGCAGCATAAGCCGCATGGATTTGTCACGTTGGAGGGTGTTCGTGAGGAGCAGTGTGCAGCTGCGGCACAATTCGTAATCGAAGGCAGGACAGCAGCGAGAAGCAGCCGCTGAAGGGAGCTGCCAGGAGGCAGCCAGCGAGCGGTCCATTGTTGCTATAGCGGACGCTGTTCAGAGGTCGCCCCCAATGCAGCCAGAATTGACGTGAAAGCGTCACCTGCAAAGTGGAGAGGCGGCTGTCAAGAATGATATAATTTGCATAAGGGATGATAAGGTAGGAGGCAGAAATGATGCGAGAGGATTTAATCGAACAGCTGGAAACATGGCATGAGGAAGATGAATTCGAAGAAATTGTAGATGCCATCACGGAAATACCTGAGGAGGAAAGGGATTACGAGCTGATCAGCCATTTGGGGCGGGCGCTTAACAATCTGGAGCGTTACGAGGAAGCGGTGGAGCAGTTTCTCTTGATCGAGGAGGAAGGACGGGAGGACGCGTTGTGGCATTACCGCATCGGTCTGGCCTATTACTACTTGAAGCGCTACGAGGATGCCCGTCGTGCCTTTGAGCATGCAGATCGTCTGGAGCCTGACGATGAGGACACGCTGGAGTTCCTGGACTTGATCAAGAAGAAGGAAGAGAAGGCGAAAGCAGCCGCTGCTCGGGCCGCTCGATCAACTGCTGCCAGGAATGTCAACGCAGCAGAATTTTGGGATGACAGTCATCCTGCGGCTGAACAATATACGATGGCTTCTCCGACAGATGGGCTGATCGCCTCGGTGGAAGAAGAGCTCGTATTCAAGCTGCCGCCGCATTATGTACATATGATGAAGCAGCATAACGGAGGGATTCCCCGCAAGCGCCTCTTCGTGCTCGGGGGGACAGACTCGGAGGAGAAGGAGTCGATTACAATTTCAGGAATTCTCGGCATCGGACGGGAGAAGAAGCTTTCCCTTTGCGGATCCGCTGGCAGCCGGCATATCATTGAGCAGGGCGGCTACCCTGAGATCGGTGTTGTCATTGCAACATGTCCGTCGGACAGCGAGGTGGTCATGCTCGATTATCGTGAATCCGGTAACGACGGGGTTCCCGAGGTTGTCCATGTGGACAAGGCAGACGGTTACCGCATTACCCCGCTGGCGCCAAGCTTTGAGGCGTTTGTGAACGGCCTGCAGTCCGAGAACTGAGCAGAGTGCGAAAGCACGGAAAGTCTTAAGTCAAGACCAAGACAGCCGGAGACGGAGGTTTTGGTCTTTTTGCGTTGTCTGTTTATTTTGGGTCCGGCTTGCTTAACCTAACGTTGAAACAATCAACCACGAAGAACTGGAGTGAGAACAATGGCGAATGGTCAAACAACGGCACATCAGGAGGCAGTGGAGACGGTCCGGGAGCTGATCAAAGGGATTGATATAGCTATGCTGACAACCGTTTCTGAGGACGGGCTCGTTTCGCGCCCGATGAAGACGCAGGAGGTGGAGTTTGACGGTGATCTTTGGTTTCTGACCAAGGAAGATACGGACAAGTACCATCAGCTTCAAGACAATCCGCATGTCAACGTGGCTTATGTCGGGAAATCCTATGTATCGATTCGCGGACAAGGCGAACGGATTGAGGATCGGGCGAAAATCAAGGAACTGTGGAACCCGGGATATGCCAAGCTGCTGCAAACGACAAGCGATGATCCGCAGCTTGTTCTGATCAAGGTGAAGGCGGAAGCGGCTGAATATTGGGAGACAGGCAACTGGACCAAAATGATGAAGCGGATGTTCTCCCAGCTTACAGGCGCCCGCTCTGAGACCGAGCTCAACCACACGGTCAATCTGAAGTAGCCGGAGGATCACATTTTTTCCTTCTTGCCGCGATCGCGGTGTATCACAGGGCCGCCGCGAGGGCGGCTCTTCTACTTTCTAATATCCATAAGAACCAGCTGCTCCTCGATTTCTGTTAAATCCAGCCCTTCTCCTCCGCAATCTGAACCGCCTGCTGCCGCGAGTCGGCTTCCAGCTTCTGAATGGCTGAGGATAGATAGTTTCTGACGGTGCCCTTCGTAAGATACAGGGCTTTGCTAATCTCGCTGGTGGTCATGCCTTTCTTGGTCAGGCGGAGCATTTCCACCTCCCGGTCGCTCAGCGGATTCTCTTCTCTCATGAAGAGCGCAGCTGCGAGATCCGTGCTGATCACGCGCTCGCCGGCGACTACCCGGCGGATGGCTTCAATCAGGTAATCAATCGGCTCATCCTTGAGCAGATAGCCTTCGACCCGGGCGTCCATCGCTTTTTGCAGGTAGCCGGGGCGGGCGAATGTGGTTACAATCATGACCTTGCAGGGCAAATCGGCTGCCCGGATACGCTCTGCCAGCTCCAGTCCGCTGATGCCTGGCATCTCAATGTCGAGCACGCATACATCAGGCTGATGGCGCTGGATCGCTTCCCAGGCCTCATTTCCGTCCGGTACCTCGGCAGCAACCTCGATATCTTCTTCAAATCGAAGCAGCGAGGTGAGCGCTCCTCGGAGCAGTTGCTGATCCTCTGCAATCACCACTCGAATCATGATGGCTTGTCCTCCTTCTCTTGCTGGCGGAACGGAAGCAGCAACGACACCACGGTCCCACCGCCCTCAGCATCGTCCACGGTCAGGCTTCCCTGAAGCGACTTCATTCGCTCCATCATGGACGAAATTCCATTTCCGCTATTTCTTCCGCCAAGCCCTACACCGTCATCAGCAATCGTGACATGAACATGATCGCCGGCGGTATCAATTCGGATGAAGCAATGCTTGGCCTGGCTATGCTTGATAATGTTGGTTGTCGCCTCACGGACGCAGAGCGCAAGCATCGTCTCCTCGACGCTGGAGAGCAGCGGCAGCGTGCTGTGCCCCGCAGCCTCCAGCTGGATGCCTGCGGTTCGCAGCAGATCCCGGGAGCGCTCGATTTCCTGAGTAAGGGAGATGAACTTCATGTCGGACACGAGCTCTCTCACCTGCTTCAGTGCGGTTCTTGATGAGGTCAGAATGTCCATCAGCTCCGCCTTGGCTTTGGAGGAGTCCCGATCGATCCAGCGGGCAGCCAGCTCGCTCTTCAGCTTGATCATGGCCAGGGTCTGTCCCAGCGTATCATGCAGATCTCTTGCAATTCGCTGCCGCTCCTCCTGCTGGATATAATGCTCCAGCTGCTGGTTGGCTGCATCCAGCTTGCCCTGGAGGCTTTTGGTACGCTCTATGATATGGATGACGACAGGCAGGATCATCTGCACAATCATGACAGGTAGAAAGGTAATGCTCTGTACAAAAGGATCATCCGCCTCGAGCCGCGAGACGATAAATGTCATGAGACCAATGGCTGCAATTCCGATCGTAATATGCCACTTCGACCTCGCTCTTCCCAGCAGGTCTGCGAACACAAATCCAAACACCAGCATGCTTGCACTAAGATGCACACCGAGCAGTGTCAGTATTGCAACGCCGGCAAGCACGGCCACCAGCAGATAGAAATCCCGCCGCCACAGCGCGACATAGAAGGCGATAAGGTAGGCTGTCAGCAGCCCCAGCTTCGCCCACAGGCCAAGCGCCGAAGGGGCGGTCAGCACCATATATAACAAAAACACGAGTGCGATGACATCAATGAGCAGATATTGCTTGATCTGATCCCGCGGGTATATTTTACTGATCATCCAACCCCTCCGCTTCTCCCATCCGTTTATCTTGAAGTGATCCCGCTGAGTAGACGCCTCCGTACAGCCTCCATCGGACCGAGCTTACAATAGCGCAGCCACAGCGAAGCGAACGTTAACTGTAGGGCGGATAGGGCAAGCCATATGAATAGGATGGCCCATGAGTCGAGCCTTCCTCCCAGTCCGAGCCCCCAGCCATAGAAGATGCAGGAAGCGATGATATTCTGCATGACATAACAGCTGAGCGACATTTTGCCGGCGTTCTCAAGCAAGTGCCACAGTCCGTTCCATTTGGTATATTGTATCATTTTTCCGATGAGGGCTATATAGCCGAGCGACAGCAGCGGAGCGAAGAGATAGCGCACGGTCAGGTCGAAGGCGCCGCCGGGAACAAATATAAGAAGGTTTAACGGAAGGCCCAGATAGAGCCCGATGGCGAGCAGTCTGGCGCGAATCTTCTTTCCCTTCTCGTCCGGTGCGAACGCACCTGCGCGCATGAGCCGAACACCCAGCAGAAATAGAAATATATTCATCGGAATCGTGAAAATAGCTTCCAGTCGCAGCACCAGGAAATGGGATAGGCGGTATTGTACTTGTTCCAGCCAAGTTCCGCTCTGATAGAGGGCGACCACTCCGGAATCGCTGCCGAACGATATGTTGCCACCTGCAGCGAGAAGGAGCGCGAGAATCGCCAGCATGAAGGCGGCATGGAGGCTCCCGATCAGGGCCATCGTCCGCTTGATCCACCGTTCGCCGCCTTTCACGATGAAGGCCGATATGAGCGCCGTAACGGCATAACTCATCAGAATATCGTACTCCATCACGAAGATGAAATGCAGCAGGCCTTCCATGAACAGAAACAGGACTACCCAGATGTACACGCCAGGCCAGGGCTTGCCCCGCCGCATAGCCTGACGGTACTTCAATTCCATCCCGACGCCGAACATGATGGTCAGCAGCCCAAGCAGCTTGCCGTTCACCAGAAACAGCACGATCATGCGGAGAAGATCGTTGCTTTCCCACCACCCGCTCTGATTGAAGGTTGTAATGAAAGACAAGTCCCCGAGATGGGCGAATATCCATATGTTGGTTCCCAGCGTGCCGAGAATTGCGAATCCTCGAAGAATGTCCAGGAGGCGAATCCGTTGAGGTTGTGTTTCCATCATTCTCACTCTTTCTATACATTAGGATAGGATGCCATTCTAGTGTAGCGAGACAGGAAGCAGTGGAACATTCACAGCTGTAAAGAGATTGATATGACAGGTGTCATCCATCCACATTTCATTGTGCATTCTCACTATGATACAGTGGATACAACACGGTAAGGAGAAGGGCAGGTTATACGAGTCATGCAATTTCTAACCCGGGAGCTGGCACAGGAAATCGTGGAGCGCACGATGAGCATTCTAAACCGCAATATTAATGTCATGAATGAGAGCGGCGTCATCATCGGTTCGGGGGATCCGGAGCGAATCGGTCAGCTTCACGATGGCGCGCTGCTGGTGCTCAGGACAGGAGAGCGTGTCGAGATCGACCAGTTAAGGGCGGCGGAGCTGAAATCTTCAAGACCGGGCATCAATCTGCCTATCAGTTTTAACGGCCAGACTGTCGGCGTTGTAGGAATTACAGGAGAGCCCGAGGACATTCGCAACTATGCTGAGCTGGTCAGAATGGCAGCCGAGCTTGTACTGGAGCAGTCGTTCCTGCTTGAGAATGTTCAGTGGAAACAGCGGATTCAGAATGACATTGTCAACCAGCTGATCTCGGAAGAGAACGTGGATGAAGAGAGTGTCATTGAGCGGGCGAGAGCGGTAGGGATTGCGCTCAGGCAGCCGCGGATGGTCATTGTGCTCGATGGGCCTGATAGTACGGAAGCAGCAGTGCAGAAGCGGGTTCGGGCCGTTCAGTATGAAGTTGGCAGGTCGGATCTGATCGGTGTCACCTTCAATCATGAAATCGTCATTCTTAAATCGGTGCCTGAGGCGCCCCAAGCGCAAAATACGGAGCTGACACTGTTTCTGAAACGGCTCCTGCAGGTGGCGGGCGGCAGCGTTCTGATCGGATGCGGCAGTCTGGCTGAACGACCGAAGGGACTGCAAGCTTCCTTTAACCAAGCAAGAAGCGCGATCCAGGTTGGAGGCAGGCTCCGGGCCGGAGCGAGGGTATACCGGTACGAGGACTACCGGCTGGAGATTATGCTATCCCAACTCGCTTGGGAAGAGGAGGATCAGCAGGCTTTTGCCTTCTACGAGCAACTGCTGGGTCATGAGAAGAAGGGCGAGCTTGCGCATACGCTGGAGGTGTTCATCGAGGAGGGCGGGGAGCTGCACAGCATCGCGGAGCGATTGTTCATTCACCGAAACACACTGCGCTACCGGCTCGACAAAATTACAGAACTGACCGGCAGAGACCCCCGGAACTTGAAGGGATTGATGGAGCTGTACATCGCGCGGCTGTGGCATCACCTTCGTTAATTGTGCATATGCACAATAGATGCCGGGTTTTACGCATCATTTTTCATCCTGTCCGCCAATGTAATCGCATTCGGTAAACGCTTACAATAAAGGTGAAGCTTCACTATAACGTCAACATCGGGGAGGAATTCGCCGTGGAAGTAACCGTAAGCGCTTTGGGAGCTATATGTGCCTTAATCATAGCGATTGTATTGATTCTGAGAAAAGTGCCGCCAGCCTACGGCATGATCGCCGGTGCCTTAATCGGCGGGCTGATTGGCGGTGTCGATATTGCCAGTACGGTCAATCTGATGGTGGAAGGGGCCAAGGGCATTATTCCGGCGGTGTTGAGGATTATGGCGGCGGGCATACTTGCAGGCGTGCTGATCGAGTCAGGAGCCGCATCGTCCATCGCCGAGACCATCGTCAAGAAGCTGGGGGAATCGCGTGCGCTGCTCGCGCTGGCGGTCGCGACGATGATTCTGACCACGGTCGGGGTGTTCGTCGACGTTGCGGTCATTACCGTATCGCCGATTGCGCTGGCTATTGCGAGCCGCGCACAATTGTCCAAAACCGCCATATTGCTGGCGATGATTGGCGGCGGTAAAGCCGGCAACATCATGTCGCCGAATCCGAACGCCATCGCAGCTTCGGATGCATTCGGCATCCCGCTGACATCGATCATGGCTGCAGGGATCATCCCGGCAGTGTTCGGCATTGCGGTGACGTACATGCTGGCCAAGCGAATGGCGAACAAGGGCTCTGCTGTTTCGGACCGGGATATTGAAGCCTCCGGAGACAGCAGAATGCCGACTTTCCTGACGGCCCTGATCGCACCGCTGGTGACGATAGTCCTGCTGGCACTGCGGCCGCTGTTCAACATCAACATTGACCCGATGATCGCGCTGCCCGTTGGCGGACTGATTGGCGCCATCGCGATGGGGAAGGCAAGGAAGATCAACGAGTACGCAATTTCCGGTCTTGGCAAAATGTCGGGCGTCGCCATCATGCTGCTCGGTACAGGGACGCTGGCCGGCATTATCGCCAACTCATCCCTAAGAGATGTCATTATTGACGCGCTGAGCGCATCCGGTCTGCCGGCATATCTGCTGGCACCGATCTCCGGTATCTTCATGTCGGCGGCGACGGCCTCGACAACAGCCGGAACGGCGGTGGCCAGCGGCGTGTTCAGCAGCACCATTCTTGGACTCGGCATATCTGCACTGGCAGGGGCGGCGATGATTCATGCGGGAGCCACGGTGCTCGACCATATGCCGCACGGCAGCTTCTTCCATGCAACAGCCGGAAGTGTGAACATGAATATCAAGGAGCGTCTGAAGCTGGTGCCGTACGAGTCGGCTGTCGGTCTGACGCTGGCGGTGGTTTCAACCCTCCTGTTCGGTGTCTTTAAACTCTGGGGTTAGTGCGCATCGGCGGTTTGGTCATGAAGGAGAATGCCACAAAAAAGGGAGATGTCAACGATGAAGATAGTCATTGCTCCGGATTCGTTCAAGGAGAGCTTGTCCGCGCTGGAGGCGGCGGAGGCGATTGAGAAGGGGTTTCGATCGGTGTTTCCTGATGCCGATTATTATAAAATGCCGATGGCTGATGGAGGCGAGGGAACCGTTCGTTCCCTTGTTGACGCCACGGGCGGCACGATCATGGAACGGGTGGTTACAGGCCCGCTCGGCGAGCCGGTTCAGGCCTTCTTCGGCATCACGGGCGATGGCCGGACCGCGATCATCGAAATGGCCGCAGCTTCGGGCCTGCACCTCGTGCCTGCCGAGCGTCGCAACCCGCTCCTCACCTCAACCCGGGGAACCGGTGAACTGATTCGGTTCGCCCTGGAGGAGGGGGTGGAGCATATGATCATCGGGATTGGCGGAAGCGCCACGAACGATGGCGGGGCGGGGATGGTCCAGGCCTTGGGCGGCAGGCTGCTGGATCGCTCGGGAAGAGAGATTGGCCCCGGAGGCGGCGCGCTTTCCGACCTGCATGAGGTGGATATGTCCGGACTGGATGCCAGACTGGCGGGTGTTCGGATCGAGGTGGCCTGCGATGTGGATAATCCGTTAACGGGACCGCGAGGCGCATCGGCCGTGTTCGGCCCGCAGAAAGGCGCAACTCCGGATATGGTGCAGCTGCTGGATCGGAACCTGTCTCATTTTGCAGATGTAGCAGAGCAAGCGCTTGGCAAGACATTTCGGGAGAAGGAGGGCGCGGGGGCGGCAGGCGGCCTTGGCGCCGGACTGATCGCTTTCCTGAATGCGGATCTGCGGCGGGGAATCGATATCGTCCTGAATGCTTCACGCTTTGAGGACATCGTGAGGGATGCGGATCTGGTCATCACCGGGGAAGGCCGCATCGATCGTCAGACGATCTATGGCAAGACCCCGATCGGAGTTGCCAAGGCCGCGAAGAAGTATGACGTGCCAGTTATCGGGATCGCCGGCTCCTTGTCTGACGACAGCGCCGTCGTCCATGATCACGGCATCGACGCGCTGTTCAGCATCGTGCCCGGAGTGGTTACTTTGCCCGAGGCTTTTGAATCCGCCGCTGTGAATATGGAGCGGACGGCCAGGAACATTGCTGCCTCCATGAAGATGAGCTTGCGTATCACTCGGGCTATACAGTGACGACCCAGTCCAGTCAGGGACTGCAGCCGCCATCAGCACGCTTGAAGCCGCCGCAGTGCGTAATAAGGGGAACACACGGATGATGAGGAGCCTGCGGGGAACCGCGGGTTCTTTGTCATTTCTTCATGTTTTTCGTGCCAGTAAATGTTATATTCTCTATAGTCATGTGGAAGCCTACGAAGGATCAGATGAGATCGTCTTTTTAGTTCGGATTGTAGATAAAAGCCTAAGGTCACTGGTTAGGCAGAGGCCGAAGCAGGGTTATAGTTGAATAAGCATAAGCACATGGAAGGCATGGCCTGTCCGTGCCTTAGGGAAAGGAAGATTCGATGACGGATAAGGACGTTGGAACTGACAAGCGTGCAGGATGGAATCTGGATAACAGTTATGCCGGCCTGCCGGAGGTGATGTTCAGCAGGCAGGAACCGGAGCCAGTGGCATCGCCGAGGCTGGTGGTATTGAATGACTCGCTGGCGGCATCGCTCGGACTGGATGCTGCGGCGCTGAGAGTGAAGGATGGTGTAGAAGTGTTCGCCGGCAACCGGATACCGGAGGGGGCGGAGCCGCTCGCGCAAGCGTATGCGGGCCATCAGTTCGGTTATTTCACCAAGCTGGGGGACGGTCGTGCCGTGCTGCTCGGCGAGCAGCTGACTCCGCAGGGCGAGCGTGTGGATATTCAGCTGAAAGGGTCCGGCAGAACCCCGTACTCCCGCCAAGGGGATGGCCGGGCTGCGCTCGGCCCGATGCTGCGCGAATATATTATCAGTGAAGCGATGCACGCGCTTGGCATCCCGACGACGCGCAGTCTGGCGGTGGTAACGACCGGTGAGCCCGTCTTCCGCGAGACGGAGCTGCCTGGGGCGATTCTGACCCGCGTGGCGGAGAGTCATATTCGCGTCGGGACGTTTCAATATGCGGCCCGCTGGGGGACGGTGGAAGATTTGCGCGCGCTCGCGGATTATACGTGGCAGCGGCATTATGCGGATCGGGACCCTGGAGAGAACCGCTACGTATCGCTGATCCGGGAAGTAAGCGAGCGGCAGGCATCCCTGATCGCCAAGTGGCAGCTTGTCGGGTTTATTCACGGCGTTATGAATACCGATAATATGACGCTGAGCGGAGAGACAATTGATTACGGCCCCTGCGCCTTCATGGACATCTACGATCCGGCGACGGTGTTCAGCTCAATCGACACCCAAGGGAGATATGCGTACGGCAACCAGCCGGAGATCGGGGGCTGGAATCTGGCCCGCTTGGCCGAGGCGCTGCTGCCGCTGCTGCACGAGGACGAGGCGCAGGCGATTGCCATGGCAGAGGAGGCGCTGGGCCATTATGTGGACAGCTTCCATCGCCACTGGCTGGACGGCATGAGAGCGAAGCTGGGGTTATTCCATGCAGAGCCGGAGGACGAAGCGCTGGTGAAGCGCCTGCTTCAAGTGATGTACAAGCAGCGTGCTGACTACACCAATACGTTCCGGGCATTAAGTCTGGCCGAGCCGGAGAAGACTGGGCTGGCTGACATTGACGCATTCCAGGACTGGTACAGCCAGTGGCAGTCCCGGTTAAGCAGGCAGGAGGAGTCTGCGGAGTCGGCCTATCAGCGGATGCGTCAGCACAATCCGTCCGTCATCCCGAGGAATCACCGGGTCGAGGAGGCACTTTCGGCAGCCGTGGAGCAAGGCGATTACCGTGTGATGCAGCAGCTCCTAAACGCACTGGCGCAGCCGTATGCTTATTTGCCCGAGCAGGAGACGTATTGCCGCGTTCCGGATCCATCCGGAAGGCCGTATCGCACTTATTGCGGTACGTAACTGATCCTCATGCAACACAATAAAGGGCCGTTTGCCTATGAGGCAAGCGGCCTTATTTGTATGAAACGTTCGTTCCTTATTTGTATGAAACGTTCGTTCCTTATTTTGTATGAAACGTTCCTTATTGCGGAGATGGAGCTTACGTGCAGATGAAGTTAGTTGTGCAGTCAACGCTTATTGTGCGGATCGTTCAGATTATGCAGACGGCGTATGTCGTACTGATAATACGATGATGCAGAAGATTCTATGGAGAAATTCCCTGGCATGGCGCTAGTCCGCGATTTTGTAGCTGGGTCCGATGACATCAATGCGATTCGTCCATATGCCTCCGGTATACCCGTCCGGCAGCCGCTCAAGATCCTCCAAGGTGTCATAGCCCTCTGACCATTCGCCGTCGCCTCCCACGAGAATGACGCGTGTATTTACCTTCTCCATCCGGCTCAGGAATTTGTCCGGCCACCCCCATAGAAGACGTGCATATTTCTCGGGAATATGCAGCTGCGTGTTCCGGCACACGGCAGGGACGTACCCGGTCCAGCCCGCCCCTTCATAGGAGATGAGACAGCTTTTTAGGGTTTCTTTGGACATGGCCCGAACGGTGGGCAGCTCATTTTTTAACGTGTAGACCGGCATATCTCCCCCGTATACCGACAGGCGGCTGCGCTGCTCGGCAGGCAACCGGCGCAGAAATTCGGCGAGAAGAGCGCCTTCCTCGGGATCGTTGCTTTTGATATGCAGAAGGAACTCTCCTTCAGGGATGTCGCGCAGCACCTCGTCCAGCGAGGGCATAAGTCCAATTCCTTTTCCTCGGAACGGGTAGGTCTTACCGCCGTCAGCCGTGTATCCGTAACCGATATCCAGCTGCTTCAGCTCCTCCATCGTATAATCCTTGATCGCGCCGGCAGCTTCGGTTCGGCAATCGAGGGATGCATCATGGAACACCGCAAACTGCTGATCCTTGGTCATCTGGATATCCAGCTCGACGATGTCGGCGCCCGCCTCAAAGGCGGCCTTCATCGACGGGATCGTATTCTCCAGATAGGGGTGCTCCGGCTCGAATATCCACTCTGCCGTACAAGTGTCCGCTTCGATTCCCTCCATCGGGAAGGTCTGCCCAAGGCCGCGATGGGCCAGCAGCAGCGGCTCGCTGTCAGGGCTTTTTGTAAATATGGATGTATTATTGAGAAATAGAAACCCTGCTATCATGATGCCCACAAGCAAGAACTTTCGCGTTATTTTCCACTTTTTTTGTTTACGCACAGTATGATCCTCCTGAAACCAATTGAAATGTACGGTATGATAGAAATAGATTCTTCTTATGATGGTAGTGATTTTGGCAGCTTACTCAATAGATGAACTATAATAATTGCATGATAATTGATGGCGAATCATTCGCTGACGGCAGGAACAGGAGGGAAAAGGATGGATAGGTCCTCCTTTTTGATGGTGGAACGGGGCAATCCCTATGAACATGGAGATGTTATATTGCTGACCCGGCCGGTGACGGTGCTTGGCCGAAGAGGGACACAAGGGGCGCCGGATGTTTCCTTTGATAATATCTATGTATCTCGGAGGCATGCGGCCATAATCTACCGGGACGGCGGTTTCTTCATTCAGGACTTGGAGAGCAAGCATGGTACCTTCGTCAACCAGCGGCGGCTCGCACCGGGCGAAGAGGTTCCGCTGGCCAGCGGGGATTCCCTGGCGCTTGCGCGGGATATGGTAGCCCTCCGATTCTCGGTGCTCAGCACAGATGAGACGATGGACATGACCCCGTTTATGAAACAGCTGGCGTTGACGGAGAGCGGAGCGATCCGGCTCGATCCCTACAAGCAGGAGCTGATCTTCCGCGGGGAGACGTATGCTTTTTCCGAGAAGGAGTTCAAATGTGTGGAGCTGCTGTTTCATCATAAAGGGCAGTTTGTATCGAAGGAGCAGGTGAAGCTCTCGGTCTGGCCGGAGCGAAGCTATGGGGAGGATGAAATTCCGGATGTCAGCACGGAGGAGCTGAATGCGCTCATCTACCGGGTCCGGAAGAAAACAAAGGATTTGTTCCAGATTGAGAGCATCCGTGGCCGAGGATATATTCTGGACGTGGAAGAAGAGCAATGAGGTTGTGCCAGGGCAATGATATTCGGGACGCCATACATGTGACAAGCGGTTGAACAGGGGAGCGTTGTAGACGGTATTTCCTCTGGTGCGGATAGGCGGTTTCGGTGTTCGTTCACTCCGGCGGCTCTCCATTGCCGATCTACGGAAGTGTTCTTGTGCGCATTGGGTATACTTGGTGGAGTTGGCTGGTTTGGTGATTGGTGTTTGGTGTTTGGTGTCGTGGATCTTCGGGGGCTGACCTTCACACAAAATTGGAGCTTTATATGAGCTGACGAGGATATTTGTATGATAAATCGTACAAATGGATTGTCATCGCTGGATGTAGCATAGGCTTTGTACGATACATCGTACAAAGTCACCTGTGGCGCAGCACGCCCCGATCCTTCTGCCTGAGCAGGAGTGAGCGGGGCGTTGTTACTGTGCTGTGGCCTGTTTCCGTGTCGTGCACCCTATTAGCGTGCTATGCGCCTTGTTCATCTGCCTTGTCCCTGTCCTCGTTAATGCTCCTGTTTAGGCGTTGTGTCCCTGTTAATGAGCCGGGCTGCGGTCAACTTCCATTCGGGGAGTCTTCCCTGACGATGCCGACATAATCTCCAGCCTCGCCCGGGCATTTCTTCAACCGAGAACATGTTCCTTTTAAAAGTTGTCAACAATATTCATGACGAAACCGGGTTTTCCTTTCGTTGAGCCTTGGGTCACTATGTCTTAACATAGAGATGTCAGAGTTTCAAGACCACACATAAGGTTCAATTCATCATACAGGAGGTTAATATAATGTCCAACGAGACAAATAAAAACGCTTCCGGCGGCATTCGAGTCAAAGTACAGCAGCTCGGCCGTCTCCTGAGCGGCATGGTAATGCCTAACATCGGGGCGTTTATCGCTTGGGGACTCATTACCGCGCTGTTCATTCCAGACGGATGGTTCCCGAATGAAGCGTTTGCAAGCCTTGTCGGCCCGATGATCAACTATCTGCTCCCGCTCTTGATCGGTTATACCGGCGGACAGATGATCCACGGCAAGCGCGGTGCGGTTATCGGTGCGATTGCAACGATCGGGGTGATTGTAGGCTCGGACATTCCGATGTTCCTCGGCGCCATGATTGTAGGTCCGATTGCGGCCTGGATCTTGAAGCAATTCGACAAACTGGTTGACGGCAAAATCAAATCCGGTTTTGAAATGCTGGTCAACAACTTCTCGCTGGGGATCATCGGCGGCGTTCTGCTCCTCATATCCTACAGCGGTATCGGCCCGCTGGTTCAGGGCATCACCAGAGTTCTTGCCTCCGGCGTGGATGTTCTTGTCAATGCGAACCTGCTCCCGCTGGTCAACATCATCATTGAGCCGGCGAAGATTCTGTTCTTGAATAACGCGATCAATCACGGGATATTGAACCCGATCGCGGCGGAAGAATCCGCACGTCTGGGCAAATCGATTCTGTTCATGCTGGAATCGAACCCAGGACCGGGTCTTGGTATTCTGCTGGCCTTCTGGCTGGTGGGCCGCGGTTCGGCGAAATCCTCGGCGCCAGGTGCGGTTGTGATTCACTTCTTCGGCGGGATTCATGAGATTTACTTCCCTTACATTCTGATGAAGCCGGTTCTGATTCTTGCGGCGATTGCTGGTGGTGTATCCGGTACATTCACCTTCCAGCTCCTCGGTGCAGCGCTTAACGGACCGCCATCCCCGGGCAGCATCATTGCCTATCTGACTCTGGCGCCTAAAGGCGGGCTGATTCCGGTTCTGGCCGGTGTGCTGGTAGCAACAATCGTCTCCTTCCTGGTTGCGGCTGTGCTGCTTAGAACAGGCAAGAAGGATGAGGAAGAGCTTGATCTGCAAGAAGCTTCTGCGAAGATGAAAGAGATGAAGACCGGCGGCATGAACGATCAGGTTGCTCCTGCATCGGCAGCGGTTGCGAACGCGCAGAAGGAGAATGTTAACAAAATCGTATTTGCATGCGACGCAGGAATGGGTTCAAGTGCCATGGGCGCTTCTGTTCTCAGAAAGAAACTGCAGCAGGCGGGTGTCGATATCACCGTCACGAATTCCGCGGTCAGCGAAATTCCGGATGATGCCGATATTGTTATTACACAGAAGACGCTGACGGATCGGGCGATTGCCAAAAATCCGAATGCCGAGCATATTTCGATTGACAACTTCCTGAAGAGCCCAAGATACGACGAGCTCGTAGAACGCTTGAAGGATAAATCATAATCCATGCCTTATGACACGCTGGCGCGTATGTGCCGGCGTTGTCTCCATTTCATGAGAAGAGGGGGGCAAGAATCCTGGGACAATTAACTGCTAGACAACGCCAGATCCTTCTGCTTTTGCTGAATAGAACCGAAGGGATGACCGCTGCTGAGATCGCCTCCGACATTGGCGTGAGCGTTAGAACGGTTCATCGGGAAATGGAAGAGATCGAAAGCGGGCTGCAGGGAGTCGGGGTTCTGCTTCACAAGAAGTCGGGAACAGGTATCCGGCTGGAGGGGAGTTCCCCCGAAGCGGTCACCGGCTTGAGGGAGCGTCTTCTGGCCGGCATGCCTGCCGACTATTCAGCCGAGGAGCGCAAGGTGCTTATTCTCTGCGCGCTGCTGGAGGCGGATGAGCCGATCAAGCTGTTTGCCCTTGGGCACAGCCTGAAGGTAACGGTAGGAACGATCAGCAATGATCTGGATGAGCTGGAGTCCTGGCTGGCCCGGTTTGAGCTGCAGGTGATCCGGCGCAGAGGGTACGGTGTCGAACTGGAGGGGACCGAGACCGAAAGGCGGCGGGCCATCTGCCGCTTAGCCTCTGAATATTTGGATTATTCGGATCTAATCGGGGATGGGGAAGCGAATCATCTTCAGCCGGTGACCGCGCGGCTATTGACGATGATTGGCAAGCCAGTCCTCCTGGATGTGGAAAGAAGTCTGTGGGATATGGACTGGGGCTGGACCGAGCGGCTTAACGAAAATGTATACACGCAGCTTCTGATCGCACTGTCCGTAGCGGTCAGCCGAATTCGCCAAAGGCATGATCTGGAAGTAACCGATCCAGTGACTGAAGATGCCCGCACGCCGCCTATGACAGAGGGGGCGCGGCAGTTTGCCGACAGGCTTCAGAAGACGCTGGGGCTATCGATGTCAGAGGCCGAGACGGCGCATATTTCAAGGCTGTTCGACGAGGCGAGGGAGCAGTCGGAAGGAACCGAATTGCCCCATGTCGATGTGGAGACGATGGAAATCGTCCATCGGCTGGTTGAGGCGGTTAGCAGGCGCACGGGCTTTCCGTTCGGGGAGGATCGCACGCTTCGGGACGGACTTGTGGAGCATGTCGGCAATGCCGTGAAGAGGCTGCGCGAAGGAACGCGCATCCGCAATCCGCTGCTCAGTCCGATCCGCAAGGATTACGAAGAACTGTTTACGGTCGCAAGACAATCGGTGGATGAGATTACGCAGGGGCTTGACGTGCCCGATGAGGAGATCGGCTTTCTCGTGATGCACTTCGGTGCCTCCATGGAACGTCTCAACCAGCTGGGCCACCATCTGAAGGCGATTCTCGTATGCTCCAGCGGGCTCAGCTCGTCGAGGCTGCTCGGGATTCGGTTATCCAAGGAGATGCCGCAGATTGAGGTGCTTGGCAATGCTTCCTGGTATGAGGCGGCCCGCATTCCGGAGGACGACTATGATCTGATCATCTCTACAATCGACCTCCCGCTGCCAGGCGAGAAGTATATCAAGTTAAGTCCTCTGCTGACGGCCGAGGACAAGGAGAAGCTGCTTCAGTATATACAGAATGAGGTTGCTCCCGCCGGGAGCAGACCGGTCATCAAGCGGGAAGAACAGCGGAAGACCGCCTCGCTGGAGCGCCTGCGGTCCCAGGCGCTGCTATTGAATGAGGTCGTGTCCCTGCTCGATGACTTCCATGTGCATCAGCTGGATAACCGGCCTCGGGATTTGGAGGGGACTCTGGCTGCGGCTTTGGCTATACTAAGCAAGCAAGGCGCAGTCAGCAATGCGGCGCATGTCAAGGCGCGCCTGCTGGAGCGGGAGCGGATGGGCACTCAGCTGATCCCCGACACCGCGCTGGCTCTGTTCCACACGCGCAGCCGGGAGGTTGCGAAACCTTCATTGTCTCTGTTCAGACTGGCCGCTCCCGTGCCGCTTGAAGACGGGGCGGAAGCGCGGGTCATTCTGATGATGCTGGCGCCTAAGAAGCTTCCGAAGGAGAGTCTTGAGGTGCTTAGCGAGATTAGTGCGATGCTGCTGGGCACCGAGCTGATTGAACTGATGGAGCGGGGCGGGGAGGAAGAGATCAAGTCTTATCTAGCCGAAGAGCTGCAGCTGTTTTTTCGTGACTGACCATATAATCAACTTACAGAAAGAGGGAGAAACAATGAGCAACATACTGTCGAAAGATAAAGTGATTCTGAATGGTACGGCACAAGACAAAACCGAGGCGATCCGCATGGCGGGCGAGCTGCTTGTGAAAGCAGGTCATGTGTCGGCCGATTATGTAGACAAAATGCTGGAGCGCGAAGAGATTGCCTCCACGTATATGGGGGGCGGACTGGCGATTCCTCATGGTACGAAAGAAGCCAAGAGCATGGTGGCTTCGACGGGGCTGTCGATCGTTCGTTTTCCGGAGGGTGTTGATTTTGGCGGCGATGAGCCGGCCTTTGTGGTTATCGGGATTGCCGCAGCGGGTGGCGACCATATGGAAATTCTGACGAATGTCGCGATGATCTTCACCGATGATGAGAGCATCGGCAAGGTGATGGACGCTACAACCGAGGAGGAGATCCTTGCCATCTTCGAAGGGGGCATGGGAGCATGAAGGCGGTCCACTTTGGAGCGGGGAATATCGGGCGCGGCTTCATCGGACTGCTGCTGTCACAGGCAGGATATGAGGTCTGCTTCCTTGATGTGAATGAGGGACTTGTGTCCGAACTGAAGCAGCGCGGGGAGTATCCGGTAACGCTCGCCAGCGAAGGCCAAGAGACTACGATTGTAAAAGGGGTCACCGCGCTGAATAGTGCCGCTGAGCCTGAAGCGGCGGCGCGCGCGGTTGCGGAGGCGGACCTGGTCACAACGGCCGTCGGGGTCAACATCCTTAAATTTATCGCTCCGACGATTGCCGAGGGATTAAAGCTCCGGGCGCAGTCCGAAGCAGCGCCGCTGCATGTCATCGCCTGCGAAAACGCCATTGGCGGAAGCACGCAGCTGAAGGAGCATGTCTACGGGCTGTTGGATGAGAGAACGAAGGCATGGGCGGACCGGGTAGTGGCTTTCCCTGATGCAGCTGTTGACCGCATCGTTCCGCTGCAGCAGCACGAGGATCGTCTCAAGGTGGTTGTTGAGCCGTTCTATGAGTGGGCGGTGGACCGTTCGCAAATGCTGGAGGGCTTCGTGCCTGTGGAGGGCGTGCATTATGTTGATCGCCTGGAGCCTTACATCGAACGCAAGCTGTTCACGGTGAATACCGGCCACTGCTCGGCGGCCTATGTAGGTTTTCTGAAAGGCTATGCAACGATTCAGGAAGCGATGAAGGATGAAGAAGTGGCCGGGCATGTCCGTGCCGTGCTGGAGGAGACAGGCGCGGCGCTGATCCACAAGCATGGCTTCGATCAGGCGGAGCACCAGGCCTACATCCGTACGATTCTGGAACGGTTTGCGAACCCGGCGCTCACAGATGAAGTGTCCCGTGTAGGACGCTCCCCAATCCGCAAGCTGTCCCCTGGAGATCGGCTCGTTTCCCCGGCAATGCTGGCTTTTGAGAGCGGGCTATCCTATAAGAGCCTGGCAAAATCGATGGCGGCAGCGCTGCTGTTCGACGTCCCTGGAGACCCGGAAAGCGTGGAACTGCAGGCCTCTGTGAAAGAAATCGGAGCCAGCGATACCGCGTCCAAATATACCGGCATTGCAGGAGAGCATCCGATTATGGGCGAGCTGATGAGCCAATATGAAGAGCTGCAAGCCGCGGTATCATAAACGATCGAATTGAACGAAGCCCCTTGATTCCATTGTCATGGATCAGGGGGCTTCTTTTAGTGTGGAGTTGTAATCATGAGTGAAGCGGGAAATCGACAGGATAAGCGTAGAAAATAAAACGCTCCGGTGCGTTCCCCAGGTATCGGAACGGATAGCAAGTGGAGACAACTAGCACCTCTGTGCCCATCGGGCGAATGACAGTGGTGTCGTCTTTATCTACAATATCCGTGCTCTGAATTTCATATTCGAACACCCCGTAGGGCAGCTTCACCACAAAACGGTCGCCTACGGACAGTTGGTCAAAATCGCGAAACACGGTGTCGCGATGCCCGGACAGCAGAATCTGCTCGTTGTCCGATGGAAGGGCGGTCGAAGTATAGTGGCCGACTCCGCGCTCAAGCATTTCATCATCCGTTCCCTCGACAATCGGAAGCTCTACGTCAAGCTGGGGAACATACAGCACACCGATGGCTTCGCCCAGCTCCGGCCGAAATTCGGTTCTGTCCATAAGCGGCCCGAATTGCGTTCCCTCAATGAAATTCTCCGCAAGCAAATCCCAGTTGGAGCTACTGCTTGGCTTTTCCCCGCTGCTGCGCAGCGTCGGGGAATGGAAAGAGACCTTCACCCGTTGGTATGACTGCTCACCAAGCATTCGGGCAACTGAAATTGGGTTTAGCCGTTGGTGTCAGCAGTTACAGAGCTGGTATTCAACCGACACAGACTATCTCTTTGAATTGTCAACCACTAATTTTTAGATTGAGTCTTTTAATCATTGAAGCTTTTTTATATGCCTAAAACGCCGACATAGAATGTAGAAACAGAGATTCGCTCAAGAGGAGTCCGATCGCGTATCAAGGTTCACTTTATTTCCGTTCTTGTTATCCATAATTCTTCTATATTTTCGATATTATGTTTCTGTAAGTATTCTTTGGTTCGTTCCTCCAACCCAGCTATGGCTTTGATCCAATTCGAATTATCTAGACCTAAATTTTGAATGCCAAGCTCCTTCGTCTCTAACCATTCATGATTTAAAATGGAGAATTGTCTAATGATCCCCTTTAATTCTTTATCCACAATGGTTTCATTAATCTCTGAAAAAAACAAAGCGATCTTCTGAGCATTCAAGGACGACAAACTGTAGGCAAAGTCCTCCTCTTTATAATCAAGTTTCACAGCCCGAGTCGCATTTTCTAAAATAATTCGTGAAATGGTTTCATTATTATAAGCCAATAGGTATGCCTGATCCGAAGACAGGGCACCCGTGCCTAAAATTGCCTCATAAATGTTGTTATTCTCATATAAGATTGTATTTAAAGACTGAAGATTTTGCATAATATCGCTTGAAATATAGGATTTATATTTTGCCTTGGCCTGATATTGGGTAATTGCTGCTATCATTAAGCAAATAATAAGTGCCGTCACGAATAAGCCTTTAATTTTGCTTTTATTCACATACCTATTCATATTTATCAAATCACCTCTGAATGTGTTAGTTACTTATAAGATATTCAGCATGACAGCAAAAATACGGCGACTATCTAGTCGCCGTCGTATTAGGCAGTTTATTTTGAAACATTATATTTAAAACTAACATCTTTACTACTTGAATTATACAATAATCCATCATAGTAAACATCCCATTTTGCTTTCATTACGCCGTTAGCTGTTGCAGAAGTTCCAGTCGAACTCTCATATTGAACTGTAGTTTGCAATAATAAATGATGACCAGTGTTAGCTCCAGAAATATCAGTATACTTAAACATCTGATGATTCCCTGAATTAGCACTTTCAACAACTGTTGGATTAGAGTTCAATTTAATATTAGTAGTCCCTAATTTTATAGTCTTATTGGTTCCTGTATCTATGATCGCATTTATCCATCCTGTAATTTCACTTATTGAAGGTAGGGCAGGAAGTGCAGTTGACCATGCCTTTTCTGCAATTTTCATTACGAGTGATGATCCAGTACTATAGCCGGAAAGTCTTCCATCTACGATGGCGTTAACAATTGTAGATTTTGCTCCAACACCTGTGCTTAATTTCACGTTTCTATAACGAAATGGATTATCTACATTTCTATTAGTGGTTCCATTTATAGTGACATGCTCTGCAATCTTAAAACTATTTGTCCACGTTGATTGATTGTTCACATCAAGCGCCTTCCACGAACCATAGGGTAGAGACCATGCTTGTACATAATCAGAACCGATATAGAACGACTTATAATATGTTGTGGTGTGGGTCCAGTCCGAGAAATAACCCACCGCATTTGGAGAAATTATTGATTTTTGAACTCCAAGTTGGTTCATTAATTTCTCATTCGTTGGAATTTCTTTATCCTCAAAAGGCTTAATTACATTAATAAACCAGAAAAAATCCTTTTCCGTTGCAATTCTCTCATCACTATCAATACTAATTGTTCTCAGCTTCTCTGGTATGTCTAATTCAAACAACAATATATTCCCTTTATTATCTGTTAAATATAATTTTAAATGAGGTGTTTGTTCGTATTCTTGGCTTGTAATAACTTTATCGGGAGAAGAGTCGTTATATATATCAAAAAGAAGTATTTCAAAGTTACCATTTCTATCCTTAAGATCCCCTACAACACTATTAATAAAATCTTGTCTTTTGTAACTATTATAAAGATATCCTTCAGCAAACATTTCATACTCTTGGTTACCATAGCTAATATTAGCATTTAAGCGAAGATTGTTCTCATGAAGATCAACACTATCTATCTTTATTTCTGCGTTTTTTTCAAGGTTTTTGAGTATATCAGGAGAACTATCTGGTGTTCCATAAAGTTCATTAAACTTGTCTACAGACACAACAATCCCTGATCCAGAAAGTTCGCTAGAAGTATCCTTTTCAGCGTAGGAAGAGATGGTAGAAGAAAGCGTTACTAGAACAAGCAATAAGGTAATAGCAATTTTTTTCACAAAATTCATCTCCTACTCTTAATATTGTGGCTTTGTTTCCACTAGTTCTATAGGGGTATCAACTGATGCTTCCAAAAAATCAAATGAACATTACACTAAACGTTATCGTACAAAACCTCCTTCCCAAGTCTAAAGCAGATATAATCTATAAATTCATTTTCTATTATAATATAAATTACCATTGGAGTAAATAATATAAATTATTGGGATTTTATGGTTTTCTCTTAAAATAAGAATATAATTACAGAATCATAGAAACAGCAACCAAGGCCAGAGTGAACTGTGACCTAGTTGAAATAAACCGCCTAGAGCTGTAGCTAGCAAGCAGATGACCTCTGAAATCATCGAGGGTCATCCTTATTAATGTCCACTGGTATCTTTCTGAGTTGTAATAGCTTATGTATTCCTTCACTTGCACTCTCACTTCATCAATAGTGTGGCAGTCGCTAAAATCAACGTCGTCTTTCAAGCGACCGAAGAATGATTCCATTGGGGCGTTGTCCCAGCAATTTCCTTTGCGCGACATCGACTGCTTAAATCCTTCATCAGCAATAAAAAGACGAGTTTTAGGATGCGTGTAATGCATCCCTTGGTCAGAGTGCAGGATCGCTACTGGATGAATGTTTCCATCTAATCGCTCTAAAAAGATGTTGTAATGTCTGCTCGACAATCGGAAGTCCGAGTGTTGCTGTCACGTTGTCGGCAAGGATCGGCAATTGTTGTGACACGATATAAATAAACTTGAAAGTGGTTCACAAAAGGTTCAATATAAAGATATATAATATTAAAAGTTTTAGAAGGATATGCAATAACCAACTTGATATGATTAATGGAGGGAATAGGATGGAGATCGGAATCAGTTCGTTTGTAGAGACATGGCCGGACCCCGTGACTGGAGAGGTGATGAGTCACGATCAGCGAATTCGCGAGGTTGTAGAGGAGATCGTCCTCGCCGATCAGGTAGGACTTGATGTATACGGAGTAGGAGAACATCATCGCAAGGATTATGCGGCCTCTTCTCCAGCGATGGTGCTGGCAGCAGCAGCGTCAATGACCAAATATATTCGCTTAACCAGTGCGGTTACCGTGCTGTCATCGGATGACCCGGTCCGTGTGTTTCAGGATTTTGCCACCTTGGATGCTATTTCGAACGGACGTGCAGAGATTATGGCAGGGCGCGGCTCGTTTATTGAGTCCTTCCCATTGTTCGGCTATGATCTGAATGATTATGACGAGCTTTTTGATGAAAAGCTGGACCTGCTTTTGAAGCTCCGGGAGTCGGAGAAGGTCACATGGTCCGGCAAGCATCGTCCGCCGATTCATAACCTGGGCATCTATCCGCGTCCGGTTCAGCAACCGCTGCCCGTATGGATCGGCAGCGGGGGCAACACGGAATCGGTCATTCGTGCAGGATTGCTTGGATTGCCGCTGGTGCTGGCGATCATTGGAGGAAGCCCGCTTCAGTTTGCCCCTCTTGTTAAGCTGTACAAGGAAGCGGCTGCGCATGCCGGCCATGATCCGGCGAAGCTGTCTGTCGCATCGCACTCCCACGGGTTCGTAGGGACGGAAACGGAGGCGGCTGCGGACAAGTTCTTCCCATCCACCCAGGTATGTATGAATGTGCTGGGGCGGGAGCGCGGCTGGGGCTATTATGATCGCGGCAGATTTGACGCTGCACGAAGCTTTGAGGGAGCACTTTATGTAGGGGATCCCGAACTGGTAGCCCAGAAGATCATCCACCTCCGCAAGCATGTCGGCATTACCCGCTTCATGCTTCATGTGCCTGTCGGAACGATGCCGCATGATGATGTAATGAACGCAATAGAGCTGCTTGGAACCGAGGTCGCGCCAAGGGTCCGTGAAGAGATCCGCCGCTGGGAGGCCGCTGGAGCGCCTGAAGAATAACCAGGGCAAGAACATAAGGGAAGGTAAGCAGCCTTATGACTATGCCTCTATTCCGTACAGGAGGTCGAATCGGAACGAACGAAAGTGCCCGTAAGATGGAGATCTTACGGGCACTTTTTCAATCGAGATCATGACTTTACGGGAATTGTCATCTCCAGCTCTTTAATATAATGTTTGATGACATTGCCCTCACTGTCCAATTTATATAGGCCGGAATTGTCTTCTTTAAACTCAGGCTTGTATGGCTTCACGGTGATGGACTTTGCGCTCTTATCCAGTCCCTCCAGAATGAAGTCATGGTACATGTCGTCATTCTTGTTGTTCTCATCCGTGCCTTTTCCGCTGAGCATCTTCAGCTCGTTTCCTTGGTCATCCACAAAATCGTAAGAGATGCTTTGATACTCTCCGCGGGTTTTCATATATCCTTTCAAGATCAGCTGTACTCGGGAAGAAGTGGACGTAAGAGATGCCTTCTTGAGCATCATGGTCATTTTACCCGATGTTTTGGTTACATTCGGCTGTAGCATAATCGGTTTCTCTGCCGACTTTTGGATCGGAATGTTCAGCTTAAATGGTTCTTTGGAACCTTTCAAGTGCACCTTAGCGGTGAGCGTGAACTTGTCCGGCAAAGCTTTGATATTGTCACCAAGCCAAGAAGCGTCGGTTAATGAGATCAGGACAGCGTTTTCGCCTACAGCGCTCCAACGCAAGTCCGGTCTATTAGCATGGCTGCTGCCGAGGCTATGGAGTGGCTTGCCGTCGATCAGCATCTCCATATTATCGATGGAACCTTCAGCATAGATCACTTCTTCGAGCTCAGGATCATATTTCCCGGTCATCTCGCCGGAGAACTCTTTTCCGCTCCGTACAAGTTTGACTTGGATGAGGTTGCCGTCGTGAATGGCCTTGGTAGCGCTGAGGGTAATCCCTCCTTGGGTCGTGCTGGCAATCGCGGAAGCTTTCTTGGTCTCCTTGTTTTGGACTGCTGTTTTGGCCGGAGCTGCTTCAACGTAGCTCCAAGCCGCTCCCCCCAGCATGATGGCTGCAAGTGCAGCGGTCGATAGAACTTTATATGCTTTTTTCATAATACCCTCCGTGGTTGTTTTCTTCTTTCTTGCGAATGGTGATGATGTCTCCGTCCGCATTTACTGCTGGCCGTACATTTTTTTCAGGCTGGCCCGATCTACAGGTACCGTGATTTCTAGATCCTGTACGTATGTTTTGATAATCTCGCTATTCTCATCGAGTTTATATGGACCGCTATTTGCGGAAGGGTCCTCGAACTCGGGCAGAAACGCTTTGAGTGTGATGTGAGCCGGCGCGTCTGCAAAGCGGTCAAACAGCAGTTCATCTCGCTGATGCTTTTGGCTGTTATCCTCGTAGACGCCCATACCGCCTACCATTCCGAGCACCCGGCCCTGATCATCCCATATCTCATAGAGCAAGCTATCGCTGTTGAGGCTTTTTGCTGAATCGGTCCGCTCGATATTCATTCGGATTACCGTTGTGATCGGTGTAAATGTAACCTCTTCGAGCGTCAATCGGAGACTGCCCCATTCCCTTGTCTCTCCTGAAGGCATCACAATAAGTTCATTGTTTTTGCGAACAGGAATTTCCATAATAAACGGCTCCGCAATTCCTTCAAGCGCGATCTTGGCCGTTAATTGAAACTGATCGGGGATGGCTGCTTTCCCACCGTTCAAGTAGGAGTAATCAAACAGTTCATACAGTACAGCATGAGGATCCAAGGTCGGCTTACCGATCAATGCCAGCCTACCCCCGTTGGATTCGTTATTCATGGTTTGGCCGTTGATAAGCACATTAACATCACGTATGGATCCTCTAGCTGATGTGCTTTCGTTATGATCCATCATCCCGTGGGCCAATCCTTCACCTTCCCGCTTCACGGCCATGGACAAGCGAATTCCATCATATGAGACCTCCGGGATGCTAAGCGTGACCCCTTCATGGGTAATCCTGGTATCCGTCATAGCTACCAGACCTCGTTCTTCTGCCGTTTGTAATCCCAGGTTGTTGGTTAGTTTAAAAATACTGCCGATCACTGGTATTCTCTTGAGCGATTCGGCCATGGCCGGGGATAGATACGCGCTGCTCATCACCCCAATGAAAGCAGCCGCGGCTACGGCTCCAACGACTCTCCGTATCTTTTTGCGAGAGCGGTGTTTTCGATCGGCCTTGGTCTGCATCGGGATTTCAGCCAAGGAAGCATAAACCTCATCCTGCCGGCGGCGAATCATATCGGGAACCTTGGGATGCAGCTGTTTTCCCGCTTCCCGGAGTTCTTTATCCAGTTCAATGTGTTTCATAAGACAGCTTCCCCTCCCGAGTATGCTTTACCCGATCCGCCAGGATCCCACGCGCTCTGTGAAGGCGCGCTCGAACCGCTCCCTCTGAAATATCCAATACGCCTGAGATCTGTTTGATGGGCAAGTCCTGAAAATAAAACAAATGAATCACGATGCGCAGCGATTCGTCCAAGCTCTCAACCGCTTCATGAAGATCGAGCTTGTGACTGTCTTCGTAATAACCAGCGGATCTTGACGCTTCAGGCACTTCAGCCATAGCTACGGTCTTAACACGATTCCGAAGCAGCTGATTGCACTCATTGATCAAGATTCGGATTACCCAGGTTTTGAAATACTTAGGTTTTTGCAATGTTGCCAAAGATTTATACGCCTTCAGTGTCGTTTCCTGAAATGCGTCCGCAATATCTTCATCACGTCTTACAATGGACTTTGCCAAGCGGTACAACTCGGGCTCCAGCCTCCGGAAGAGCCGGATGAAAGCTTCCCGATCCCCTCGCTGTGCTCCCTTGACTTCCAGTTCCATATCGTGCACGACTGTCATCTCCTTTTGAGGGCCCTCTATAAGATTAGATGGACCAGCATGCCTAAATGTTATATTTAGACCTGAAAAATGTATTTCTTTTGAATTCCGTATGGGCGATAAGCTGCCGAATCGCGTGATTGCCGGGAACCGCTGGGAGTAATTGCGGTGTACGGGCTGCATCTTTTCGATCGGTTTATTTTGTCATAGGAGCTTCGCTTTCGGCAATAAAACTTGCAGGTGAGGGATCAGGGATGTCCTATCAATGTAAAAGCTTCCTAGCTTACAACAGATGATAGATAAAATAATAGGCCTGCTAAAAAAGAAGGAGGCTTATTTATTATAGAGAGAAGTTCTCCTAACAGTCTTTCGCAAATCTTGCGTATGGCAGGTTGGAGATCTGTATATATGTGGGCAGGATCTAAGAGCTGTAAGTAAATAAATATCAGGAAATGAACTGGCTGTCGAGATCTATCGGCAGCCGGTTCTTTTATTAAGTCATACGACAATAACATGCAAAAGACCGAGTCTCAGAGGTTGAATCTTCTCAGGATTTACCTCACACCCACTATCAAAAGTGGCTGGGTGAATTCGAACCTCTCTACCGGTATCATTAAAAAAATCAAATCTCATACGAAACCCCTTCTCGAAGTAGCCATCTGCATGGCGATCATCATCACAGAACAAAGAACTCCTGTGTGAATACAGGAAAATATCATCATTTAGGCTGGGCCAATGGTTTGAATAAATAAGACGTGACAGGATTGATCACGATACTCGATCGATCCGATCACGTCTTATAGCTATTGGATCACAGCGATTCTTTAATCAATCGTTTGTAATACAGCACCGACAGGAAGCCGAAGATCCAATACAGCGCGGTGTACAGCAGCATAACGATTACCATCGGCGTCCACAGCTCGGTTCCGAAGAGGAACCAGCCGGACTTCACGGCGAAGTAGCTGTGCAACAGCCCGACGATCAGTGGGATACCGAAGTTGAACAATTGCTTGATCTGAATGCCGCGCAGCAGATTGCCTTGGGTAAAGCCGAGCTTTCGCAGAATGGTATAGTTCGGTTTCTCCTCTTCGCCTTCGTCCATTTGCTTGAAGTATAGAATACAGCCCGAAGTTATGAGGAAGGTCAGCCCCAGGAAACCGACGATGAACATGATCAGCCCCATACTGCTTTTCTGGTCGAATATCAACGCCGGCTGGGACATGTAACCTGATTGTTCCGAGAAGCCGAGGTCATGAAATATCGCGTCAGCCTTCCCCAGCATGGAAGCATCGGGAATATCGATCCCGATATACACGGAGCTTTTGGACTGGAGCTTGGGGTCCAGATCTTGAGCTAGCTGCGCATAGATGCTTTGGTCCACGATTGCGGTGGGCAGACCCAGCGAGAAATACTGGGATACGACCGCGTCCTTGTCCACTCCAACCAGTTGTTGAGGAATGGACAGGGTCAGCCCCCTCAGTTCGATCTGACCTGTGGAACGCAGTGACATGAACTGGTTCAGGGCATTGTTCGAGCCGGTAAACAGCGTCTCTTCAGGGGATACGTCGACCCCTTCCACCTGATGGTCGCTCACGACAGGGAGGATCATCGTATTGCCGAATTCTTCCCCGAGATCTGAGCCTACAATGCCGGCAACGTCAGCCTCGATCTGGATCACGTCCCGCCGCGTCTCAGTATATTCAATGTTCTCCCCATTCAGCGCTTGTGTAAACTTGGCCGCATCCTCGGGCAGCAGTAAGGAGAAATGATTCGGTACGCTGTGCCGAGCGGACTGCTCTGTTGAGTAATAGGCAATATAGCTAAGCGACAGCAGGCCGATGGCCAGCGCGGATACGGTCGTAATGATGGTGAGCAGCAGGGCGTTCGATTTCATCCGGAACATGATCGACGACAGGGATAATACGTGGTTCAGTGACAGGTAACCGCCTTTGCTTTTGCGAATGGCATTAAAAATAAAGCTGACCGACCCCTTGTAGAACAAATAGGTGCCGATAATGACCGAGCCGAGAATGAAGATCATCGTGGCGAACAGCTCGGTGGTGCCTGTAAGCTTACCTGAGAACAGGATGGAGGACACGTAGTATCCTGCCAGAATCATCACCATGCCGAGCAGACCGATGAGGATCTCCAGCACGGACATCCTTTTCACCCTGATCTCCGCTGTGGATACGACCCGGAACAGGGAGAGAATGCTCTGCCCCTTAATGAACATGTAGTTCATCAGCATAATGAGCAGATAGATGCAGCCGAACACAATCAGTGTCTGCCTCAGGGCGCCGGATGAGAAAGAGAGCGTGGCCTGTGCCTCCAGCCCGACCAATTTGAACAATATCATCAGAATCAGTCTGGAAAAGGAGAAGCCCAGAAATATCCCGATCAGTATGGAGCTGAAGTACAATATCAGATTCTCGCTGCTTAGGATTCGGAAGATCCGCCCCTTGGTCAGGCCGATCAGTTGAAACAGGCCGATTTCCTTGCTGCGGCGTTTAATAAAGATCGTGTTCGCATACAGCAGAAAGACGGCAACGATGGCTACCAACAGCACTGACGAGGCTCCAAGCGCCGCGGCACCTTTGATGGAGCCCTTGTACTCTTCCATAGCCGGGTCATATTGCAGGGTGACAAAAGAGAAATAGAGCGCCACGCTGAAGATCAACGCAAAGACGTAGAGATAATAGTTCTTTATATTCTTTTTCAAGTTCCGGAAGATGATGTAGTTGAGATTCATGCCTGGACACCGCCCAATACGCCCTGGGTACGGATAATATCGTTGAAGAAGTGCTGGCGCGTTTCCTCGCCCTTGTTCAGCTGGGTGTAGATTTGACCGTCTTTAATAAACACGACCCGGCTGCAGTAGCTGGCGGCCACCGGATCATGCGTGACCATAATGATGGTGGCGTTGATCTTTCGGTTCAGCTCGCTCAGCTTGTTCAAGAGATCCGAAGCGGATTTGGAATCGAGTGCTCCGGTCGGCTCATCCGCAAAAATAATGCTCGGATCATGGATGAACGCCCGTGCGGCCGAGGTACGCTGCTTCTGTCCGCCGGATATTTCATTCGGATACTTGCTTGCGATCTCGTAGATCCCAAGCTCGGAGGCGATCTGCTGGAACTTCTGATCCGCTTCCTTCTTCGATACCTTCATGATGGATAAAGGAAGCAGCACATTTTCCTTCACGGTGAGCGTGTCGAGCAGGTTGTAATCCTGAAAAATAAACCCCAGATGCTGCTTCCGAAATTCAGCCAGCTCCTTCTCCTTCATGCCGGTAAAATCTTTTCCTTCGATCTTGATGCTGCCAAGGCTCACCTTATCGATGGAGGACAGCACGTTCAGCAGTGTGGTCTTTCCGGAACCGGATGCGCCCATAATGCTGACAAACTCGCCCTTCTCCACGCGAAGGTCGATTCCTCGCAACACCTCCTGTTTGTTGAATTTATTTCCGTAGCTTTTATGAATTTGGGTTGCTTCCAATATCGCCATGTGTATCACTCCTTGAGCTTATCATAACCCGGCCTGGTCCTTGTTTTCCTTCGATTGAACGAACAAAAGCATAAAGGCATGTGACATTGTTGTCACATGCCTGTCGTCTGAACCACATCCTGGCTGCGGGGAAAGGTCAGCGTGAAGGTCGTTCCGGCTCCTAACTTCGATGCAACCTCGATCCGAATGGAGAGGGCATCGGCTGCTTTTCTGGCCAGATAGAGTCCCATGCCGGTCGACGCGGTATCCTTGTGCATGGAGGTCGAGGTGAAGCCTTTGTCATAAATCCGCGGTACATCCTTCGGGTCAATCCCGCGTCCGAAATCCCGGACGTGAAGCTGCACATGGCCCTCGTCATCCCAGCCGCTTGTCACGGAGATATCGGAGCCGTCGCTACTGTATTTTACCGCATTGGTCAGCAGCTGCCGGACGATAAACCCAAGCCATTTGGCGTCTGACAGCACCTCACTGCCCGGGATGTCGAGTTCAAAACCGATGCCTTTTTGAAGGCACCAGGACTGCAAGGACTTGATCTCCTTGGAAAGGATGGGGGCAAGCGGGATTGTCTCGATGAACAAGTCATTCTCGATAAAGGCGATCCGCTTCTGGTGGAGCTGCTGATCCAGCAGCAGGTGCACACGGAGCCACTCGTACATCAGTCTGGACTTCAGTGAGGGGTCCTCCAGCCGCTCGATCATTAACTGCATCGTCGTCAGCGGGGTTTTCACTTCATGAATCCAGGACATCAGGTCGTCCTTCTCCCCCTCCAGCTCAGCCTTGTAGCCTGATACTTCCCGCCGATAGCGATTCGTTTGCTGGTGGAGAGCCTGCATGACGAGTTCCTCAAACGGACGTTCAGGGTGAGCAAGTGCACCCAGGTCATACGTGTCGTCCCAGGCAGCCAGTTGTCTGTAGAACCGGGTTTCCCTCTGGTATCTGACAAACAGGAACACAATGAACACGAGCGTTGACAAAAACACGATATACAGCAGGGAGCGAAGCGGGATCGAAATGTCGATGGCGGCCACGGACAGCACGAGCAGCTGCAGGAACAGGAACAACCCGATCCAGCTGAGCCGCTCCCGTAGATATTGCCTGATCATAGCTCGCCGGCCTCTTCCGTGGCGATATACCCTTGACCGACCTTCGTTTCAATGAACGAGGCCAGCCCGATGGACTCCAGCTTCTTGCGCAGCCGGTTCACATTGACGGTCAGCGTATTGTCACTGACAAACTGCTCGTTATCCCACAGGCTCTGAATGAGCTCTTCGCGGCGGACAATCTGATTTTTGCGCTCGATGAGCATCTTCAGAATATACATCTCGTTCTTCGTCAGCTCCACAGTGCCCGCTTCGTTCGTCATTGTATTCTTCACATATTCGACGGTGGCGCCGCGCCAGGTTCGCAGATCGATTCGCTCTGTATTATAGTTGTACACCCGGCGCAGGGTGGCCTGGATCTTCGCAATCAGCACCTCGAAATGGAACGGCTTCTGAATGAAGTCATCGGCCCCGAGCTGCATCGACATCACCATGTCGGTTGGATGGTCCCGCGAGGACAGAAAGATAATCGGCACATTGGAATGGGCCCGGATCATTCTGCACCAATGGAAGCCGTCGAACTTCGGCAGCTGGATATCGATGATGACCAGATCGGGCTGAATGTCAGCAAATTCCTGCATGACCTTCCCGAAGTCCTGTACGCCATAGACGTTGTAGGACCACTGCTGCAGCCGGTCTCTAATTTCATGGTATAGCGTGATATCATCCTCAATTAGCATAATTTTAAACATGGAATCACCAAGTCACCACATTTCTTGTCATCAGCTTGTCTTTATAGTGTATAGCAAAAGCGTGGGATGATGCTATCTACGCTTCCAGAATCAGATTCCGAGGAATGTTAGGTTTGTAGAGAAATTGTAAAGAACCCAACTATATGATTGTTTGAGATACCCTTCTCTTCTTAATGTTATAGACAGCCAGTGTTCTTTGGACAGGGATCAATATACTAAGAGGGTGGATATTTCAGGTATGAGAAAAAAAGGGATGATGCTGACTTTGGCTATCCTGCTGCTCCTGCATGGCATGTTCGGATCGGGATGGGGGATAGTACACGCCCAGAACGCGGACGATGTTGTTGGGGGGGCACCCGGAGCTGGCGCTACCGTAACCGATACGGTGTACGGAGACGATCTGTTACGATCAGGTCAATTGTTTAACACTCAGAGCACCGAGAGCATTCTGACAAGAGTTAGTATTCAAGACAACAATGGTACAGTCATAGATTCGGTATACAACCCTGGTGTGGGGCGGATTGAGCTGGGGATGGATACCGTCCTAATCTTCGAATGGGAATTGCCGAATAACCACGGTTATACGAACGGCTCTACATTCGAGTTTGATATTCCGGCGGAATTCAAACTGTACACCCCCTTCACCGGAACGCTGGTAACGGACGGGCCGGATGATGTCGGAACCTTCTCGGTATCTGTCGATGGACGTGTGGTCATGACATTTAATGAGCATGTCGATAATTCCGAAGTACGGGGAATGGTTCAAATTCAGACAGAGCTGAGCAAGGAGAGTGTTAAGGGAGACGTGGATGTCCCTATTACTTTCCCTGTTCGCGGTGGTAGTCAGGTAGCCGTTCTGAAGGTAAAGCCGACCGGGGGTTCACTGATTGCCAAGAACGGTGAGGTCGCTAAAGATGCAGCTGGAAGACCCTCTACCATCAACTGGACGATTGATGTGAACACCAAGCTGGAGACAATTGAAGGAGCTGTGATAGCGGACCCGGTCCCGGCCGGGCTTACGCTTGAACCGGGTTCCATTAAAGTCTATAACCTTCAGGTTAATGTGGATGGCAGTGCGGTGCCTAAGGATCAAGTGACCACAGGATTTACGGTAGATTCTGATCCTACTGGCTTCGAAATATCTTTCGACTCGGCGGTTAGCACCGCTTACCGGATTGTCTATTCCACGACGATTGGTAAGGGAGATGAAGCGAACTTCCACAACATTGCTACGCTGTCAGGCGATAATATCGCAGATGCGATTGGCGATGCGAATGTGCCGGTAGACCGCGGGGAAATATTGACCAAGCAGGCTGGCCTTTACAACGAGGAATTAAGAACAATTGATTGGGAGATTAGCTACAATTTCCGTGGGAAGGAGATTCCACAGCAGGATGCAAGGCTTGAGGACCGTTTTGACGCCAGTCAGGAACTGGTTAATGGTTCACTGGTAGTAGAGGATGCGGCTACGGGAACGATTCTGAGCGAGAACACTGATTATGAGCTGAACCTTGTGGCCGCAGTTGACGGTAAACACGGCTTTGACCTGCAGTTCAAGCGCGATGTTGATTCCGCTTATGTGATCACATATCAGACCCAGGCTTCGGATCGCGTCATCGAGGATATAACGGTAACCAACAGCGTGTATGCCAATAACGTGACCCGAACAGCCCGGCAAGAGATGAAGAGCCTGGTTCTGGTTAAAGAACGAGGACATGTGGATTACAATGCAAAGACGGTATCCTGGACGATTAGGATCAACCAAGACCGCAAGATCATGGATAATGTTGTACTAACGGATACATTTACTCGTGCGGGGCTCGAGTTGCTGCCGGATACGGTAAGGTTAAATGGCCAGGAAATGGATCCAGCGGAAGTCGATTTTGACCCCATTGATGATGATGTGAAAAAGGGATTTGTCCTCTCCTTCCACAATCCGATCGATAGCGAATACGTCTTGACTTACACGACAGCGTTTAATTATGATGACCTGTCGTCTGGGGGAAGCTTCCGCAATCATGCGGATATTACCTGGGAGGTGGCGGGCGCTAATAAAGCGGCAGCCAGAACCATTGACTTCTCGCCGGACGCTTTGACAAGAAACAATGGCGACAAGAACGGCAGATATGATGCGACCACGAAGGAAATTACCTGGACGATCAGAGCGAATTACAACAAAAAGCCGGTAGCAGCTCCAGTGATTACAGATCAATTGCTGCATAATCAGAAGTTTAAGGAAGATTCACTGCGCGTGTACCGCATGATTCTGACCGGTAGTGCCAATGGAACGGAGCGGGGAGATGAGATCGATTCGTCTCAATATACGTTCACTCCGCCATCTGCAAGCAACGGCAATGAGCTGCGGTTGGAGTTTGCGGGAGCGGTCGATTATCCGTTCCAAATCGTGTTCAGCACGACGCTTGATGGAGAGGTAACAGAGAAGCAGATATCTAACCAAGCTGTATTCCTGAATGGAGCTAACCCGCTTCACCGCTGGAACAGCCAGGCGGAAATTCCGCAGGGCGGAGAGTATGTTGCCAAGACGGGGACTCAGAATGGTGAGAAGATCGAATGGGAGGTTTACATCAATCGGGGTCAATCCTACGTGGAAGAAGCCAAGATTGTGGACATGCCTTCAAGCAACCTTGTACTGGTTGAAGATTCCTTCCAACTGTACGAGACCGAAGTCAGAGCGGATGGTTCCATCATTAAGACCGGTACCACGCTAGAGAGAGATCAAGATTATGAGCTTACGTTCATTTATGGAGATGCCGAAAGTTTCGAGCTGAGCTTTCTCCAACCGATTGAACGGCCGTTTATTCTGGAATATGAAACACTGATTGATGCGAAGGACCGTGATAAAGTCAGCAATACAGTCAGCTTTATGGGATCGGGCATTACAGCTGGTGAAACGGATGCTGTTGAGGAGTTTGAGGTTCGTTTATCCTCAGGTTCCGGTTCAGGTTCCGGGGTTCGAGCCGACCTTGAGATCCTTAAGGTGGACAGTGAGGACTCTTCTATAGTATTGGAAGGGGCAACCTTCGTTCTGAAGGATGCCGCGGGCCTGCGGCCGGATGTGGAATTAACGACAGACGCGGAAGGCAAGGCACTGTTCACCAAGCTCCGGTATGGCGATTATATGATGAAAGAGACTATAGCACCGGATGGCTACACTCTTGATGTGAACGAATTACTTATTAAGATTGACGCTGACGTCAGAAATACCGGCGGCGTCAAAAAGATCACTATAACGAACGCTAAAGTGTCTGTCCCGGAAGAACCGGGAACCGACCCGGAAGAACCGGGAACTGACCCGGAAGAACCGGGAACTGATCCAGGCACCCCGGGCACGAATCCGAGTACGCCGGGAACAACTCCGGATACACCGGGCACGAACCCAAGTACGCCGGGAACAACTCCGGATACACCGGGCACGAATCCGAGTACGCCGGGAACGACTCCGGATACACCGGACACGAATCCGAGTACGCCGGGAACAACTCCGAATACACCGGGCACGGACCCGAGCACCCCGGGAACGACTCCGGATACACCAGAGATGGATGAGGGCGCAGCTGATGGAACGGATGAAGCTTTACTTCCTGGTTCGGAGACCAATGATTTAGGAGGCGGGCTTGCTACTGACAACCAAGCCACCGGTCAGAAGGCCTCTGAAGGAGGTATGGCAGCTGAGGGCAATAACCCTCCTATGTTGCCTAAGACGGGAGAGCGCAGCCCGCTTCCGCTTCAATTGGCAGGCTTCGCGCTGATCATAGCGGGTCTTTTCCTAAGACGCCTGCGTCTAAAACGTTCATAATTGTGAATTCCCCTTCCCTTGGGTCTTGCTTCTGAGGGAAGGGGATTTTAACATTATACGTACAACGAAAGCGCCTAGAGTCTATGCAATGACAAGGAGGAGCACCATTGAAAAAAATTCTCTCCTATGTACTTATTTTGGCGGGTATTGCCATTCTTCTGTTCCCTGTGCTTCGGGATTGGTACCATGACAGACAGCAACAAGCGCTGCTTGAGGAGGCGAAACAAGCAGCTGCCCAAACGAGAGAATCCCGGACGCCTAACGGGGATTTGACCCGTAACTATCAGCAGTTGTCTCACATTTTGGAGGCCGGTGAGAGTGCTTCGGAGGCACCGGAGGCCGGAGAGATTGAAGAAGGAGATCTGATCGGAATTATTGTGATCGATAAGATTAACGTGGAGCTTCCGATTTTGGAAGGGGCAACCCAGGCCAACCTGAAGAATGCAGCTGCACATTTAACGGGCACGGCCCCCTTAGGAGAAGCGGGCAATGGCGCAATCGCTGCACACCGAGCACACAAAACCGGTCGGCTTTTTAATCGTTTGAATGAAGTCACTTATGGGGATCAGATTATCATTAGAACCGACGGGCGTGAGTTGACGTATAGCGTTCACCATATTTCGGTGGTCGAGCCGACGGATGTGACTGTATTGGAAGGGTCGCCGGATGAATCGATCATTACGCTTATAACATGTGATCCGCTGTATGAAGCCACCCACCGTCTTATTGTGCAGGGTCGGCTAATAGAAGTCTAGGGGCTGCTGTTTCTGTATCAAGTTGGCGGATAGATTGGTTATAAACAATTTTTCCCTACCCATCCATATATGAGCATGCCATAATGACGGAGTATAGCGACTGGGGAGGGGGGTCACCTGTAGTGACCAGTACAATCCGGCCGCTGCAGCTCCCGGAGGATTACGAGGGGATTGCACGGCTGTTAAACAGTTATTGGCCTGAGCCGACGACGGCAGAGCGGCTGATGGAAGACGATGCTAAGATGTATACCGAGGGCCACACCTACCTGAATGCGGATGGACTGCTTGCAGGCTATGATCGGACTCGTAGGGTAGCCGTAACAGCGGCGGGTGAAATTGTTGGTTATTTGTTATCGTGGCGTGCTCCTTGGACTGAGCCTGGGCAGATCAACAATACGTTAATTGTGATGAAATCTTATCGCCGACAAGGAGTCGGTCAGCTCTTGGCTAGGCATGCGGCCCTTTGGAGCCAGGGTCTAGGCGCGAAGAGGCTGGTGTCAGAGATATGGGACGATTGTGAGGACTCGTTGCGCTTTGCCAGACATCAAGGATTCACTGTAGAGCGGCATACATACCAATCTGTCTTACCAATGGAGCATTTCGATAGGAGCAGCTTTGGCGGAGTGGAGCTATTTCGAAAGCTGGAAGGGCGCGGACTGAGATTTACAACCCTGAAAGATGAGTTCACCCCTCAGAATGAAGAAAAGCTGTATGAGCTATATAAAGAGACACTTGTTGATATTCCAGGCTTTCATGAGGAGGTGCCTCCGATTAGGGAATGGAGAACATGGCTTCTGGAAGTCGATGGTTACGCTCCGGATCAGGTGCTCATTGCAGCAGATCGTGACCGGTATATTGGCGTTACTAACGTGCTGTATAATCCGAGTACCAAGGGGATGTATCATGAGTATACTGGCGTTAGCAGGAAGTACCGGGGCCAAGGGATTGGGCTGGCATTGAAGCTGAAAGCGATACAGCTCGCCAAGCAGCGGGGGGCTGTGTACATCCGCACTGACAATGACTCTTTAAATGAGCCTATTCTGAGAATTAACAGTCAGCTCGGCTACAAACCTCTACGGGGACAATATAAAATTACCGCCAATATTGAAGATATAGTTCGCTGCTCGTCTTAACAAACGAGTGATCTGAACCCAAAAGAAGAATGCCATGCCTGTTCGTTGGTATTCTTCTTTTTGTTTTGTTTAAAATATCGATATGTATGCTGCATGCTGATTAAGGGAAGGCTTTGAACGTCGCTTTGGGGATAAAGGCTATAGATTGCCTTTTTCACACTATTGACGAATCACATGAAATACTATAGTATTATCTTTAAATTAAGAATTATTATTTAAAATTAAATGAGGGAGCCGGAAGGAACTTGTCGTTAACCAGACTTCCTATATATTTGGAGATGGAGGGCTTCAATCATGAATCAATTAAAAGGGATACATCACGTTACAGCCATTACGAGCAGCGCGGAGAAGAACTACGAGTTCTTCACCTATGTACTGGGCATGCGCCTCGTGAAGAAAACGGTGAATCAGGACGATATCCGGACCTATCATTTGTTTTTTGCCGATGACAAGGGAAGTGCCGGGACGGACATGACGTTTTTCGACTTTCCGGGAATTCCGAAGGGCATGCATGGCACGGACGAGATTTATAGAACGTCATTCCGGGTGCCAACCGATGCGGCGCTGGACTATTGGGTTAAACGCTTTGACCGGCTGCAGGTGAAACACAGAGGCATTCAAGAGCTATTCGGGAAAAAGGTGCTGGTGTTTGTCGATTTCGACGATCAAGAGTATCAGCTTATCTCTGATGAGCTGAACGAGGGCGTGGCATCGGGCACACCATGGCAGAATGGCCCGATTCCGCTGGAGTATGCGATTACCGGCCTAGGTCCGATTTTTGTCCGCGTCTCGAACTTTGCGCAGTTCAAGGAAGTGTTGGAGAAGGTGCTTGCGTTCACCGAGATTGACCAGGCGGGCTCCCTGCATTTGTTCGAGGTCGGAGAAGGCGGAAACGGCGCGCAGGTTGTCGTTGATTACAACACGGTTCTTCCCCGGGCGCGCCAAGGCTTCGGTACGGTTCACCATGCAGCCTTCCGCGTGGAGGACCGCGCTGCACTGGAGCACTGGATCGAGCGTCTGGACAGCTTCAATTTCCGTCATTCGGGACATGTGGATCGCTTCTTCTTCGAATCCTTGTATACCCGGGTGGCGCCGCAGATTCTGTTTGAGTTCGCCACGGACGGCCCCGGCTTTATGGGCGATGAGCCTTACGAGACGCTTGGCGAGAAGCTGTCGCTGCCTCCGTTCCTGGAGTCCAAGCGGGAGCAGATCGAGCGAATGGTACGGCCGATTGATACGGTACGAAGCACGAGAACGTTCGTGAAGGAATAATCGCTTGGCACAGTAAGTGATGAATATGGCCCGGACAGCGGAAGAGGGGAGAGCGTTCCCGGATTTTGCTGTCCGGGCTTTTATCGTATGTTCAGCCGTTCCCCGCACTTGGGTCTCGAAACCCAGCTTCCCCAATTTACCGATTAAGTACATCAAATTTGGTTTAAAAAGAAATACTGAACAGAGTACGATAAACCAGATCAGGTTGGGGTGACACATATGAAAGGGAATCTCCTGAAAAATACGGTGTTTACTGTTGCTGCAATCATTATTGCGGTTCTCGCCGTATTAGGAGCCGTGATGCCGAACGCGTTTGGCGCAACCGCCAGCTTTTTATTCAATGTCACAACAAGCAGTTTCGGCTGGTTCTATCTGTTGTCCGTGTTCGTCATTATCATCTTTCTGATATGGGTGGCGGCGAGTAAATACGGAAACATCCGGCTCGGCGGCGATAAGCAGAAGCCCGATTATCCGTTCTTTACCTGGATCGGGATGCTGTTCTCTGCGGGCTTTGGGGTAGGTCTGGTGTTCTGGGGGGTTGCAGAGCCGATGAGCCATTTCTTCACCACACCGTTCTCCGGGGTGGAGCCACAGACCGAGTCAGCCGCACGGTTGGCGATGGGATATTCGTTCTTTCACTGGGGGATCAGCCAGTGGTCGGTATTTGCGCTGGTCGGGCTGGTGATTGCTTTTCTGCAGTTTCGCAAGGAGAAGAATGGGCTTGTATCTACGGCGCTTGAGCCTGTGACGGGGAACAAGCCTGCGGTGAGGAACACGATTGACATCCTGGCGGTCATCGCCACGGTGATGGGGATTGCGACTTCCATCGGGCTCGGTGTCATGCAGATGAGCGGTGGTCTGAACTCCATTATGGGTATCGGCAACAGCGTATGGATTCAGCTCGGACTTCTGGCGTTTATTTTTGTGGCCTATATGATCTCCTCCACGACGGGACTGGATAAAGGCATCCGGTATTTAAGCAATGTGAACCTGGGGCTGGCGCTTGTATTTCTGCTGTTTGTCTTTATACTGGGGCCTACTGTCTTTATTCTGGAGACCTTTACGCTGGCGCTCGGCGATTATGTGACAAACTTTGTGCAATACAGCCTTCGTCTGCAGCCTTATGTAGGCGGAACCTGGGTGCGCGACTGGACGATCTTCTACTGGGCGTGGGCGATTGCCTGGTCGCCTTATGTAGGCGCCTTTATCGCCAGGGTATCCCGGGGACGGACCATTCGCGAGTTCATCGTCGGCGTCATGGTTGTACCGCCGTTCATTGCCTGTCTGTGGATTGCGGCATTCGGCGGCACAGCCATCTGGTATGATCTCCATGGCGGGGCAGGCATCGCCAATGCGGTGCATGAGGATGTGACCTCGGCTTTGTTCCAGCTGTTCAATCAGCTGCCGTTATCGACAATAACGTCGATTCTGTCTGTCCTGCTGATTCTGACCTTTCTGGTCACGTCGGCGGATTCGGCAACGTATATTTTGTCCAGCATGACCACCTTCGGCAGCCTGAACCCCCCGATGTTGATCAAGCTGGTATGGGGCACGCTGATGGCTGCGATTGCCGGGGTGCTGCTTTATACCGGTGGCCTGGAGGCGCTCCAGACCGCGTCGCTGATTGCAGCGCTTCCGTTCGCCGTACTGCTCCTGCTGCTGATCGTAGCGGTGGTTAAACTGCTGCGCCGCGAGCCGCTTCCGATTCGGAAGTCGGACCTGAAGCGATTTCGGCGCCTGGAGGAAGCGGCAAACAAAGAAAGGAAGTAAGAACAGGAAGCATCCAGTAGCAGTAAATAAACAGCCCCTATCCCGTTGCACATGCTGGATAGGGGCTTTCTCGTTATTTCTTCAGCAGCAGATACACAAAGTATGGAGCGCCGATCAAAGCGACCATAATGCCGCAGCAATGCCGTCAGGATCGGCCAGATTGTGCCCGATGGTGTCAGCCAGAAGCAGCATCCAGCCGCCGATCAATATGGCGACGGAATGTACAGCTGGTTGCGCGAGCCGACCAGCGCCTTGGCGATATGCGGGCCCCGCATGCACTAACGACCAGCAGCGGCAAGAACCATATCCACTTCCGGCTCTTGTTCAAGTAGGTGGTTATCCTCTACTTCTCCTTTTAGCAAATGATAAGTGATGCATACAGGCTTTCCTGTCCGAGGGTCACGGCCGATCTCAGCATCAATATTGAAAACCTTTCTAAGCACGTCGTGAGTAATGACTTCTTCACTTGATCCAGTCTTTACAATCTGGCCGTTCTTCATGGCGATGATGTAATCGGCAAATCGCGCCGCATGGTTAATATCATGGAGAACCATAACGATCGTCCGTTGCTGCTCTTCGTTCAGCTTCTGAAGAAGCTCAAGCACCTCAAGCTGGTGAGCCATATCCAGGTAAGTTGTAGGCTCATCCAGAAAGATCATTTCCGTTTCCTGTGCCAGCGCCATGGCGATCCACACGCGCTGACGCTGCCCACCGGACAGCGCATCCACGGAACGGTATTTATACTGCTGGGTTCCTGTTACTTCAAGCGCCCAGTCGATAACCTCCATATCCTGCTTTGACAGGCGTCCGAAACCCCGCTGATGAGGGAAGCGCCCGTAGGATACCAGCTCGCCTACCGTCAATCCGCCCGGTCCTTCCGGCGTCTGAGGCAGAATGGCCATCTTCTTGGCCAACAGCTTCGTATGTACCCTGAAAATGTCTTCGCCATCCAGTACCACGGAGCCGCCCTGATGCGGGATAATGCGGGTGATCGCTTTCAGCAAGGTCGATTTCCCGCAGCCGTTCGAGCCGATGATCGTTGTGATCTTCTTGTCGGGGATATCTACATTAAGACGGTTCAATATGAGGTTTTCACCATAGCCGACGTTTAATCGGTCGGTACTCAGGCGGGTCATATGAAAAGCACCTCCAAAGGTGGGTATTTATTCATGATAATGATTCTCAATATCAGCCATAATATTAAACGCAGGCTTTCTTTTTGTCAATAAACTTCTTAATTATAAATTTAAAAAATATTAATTTATATAGGAAATAAAAATAATTTATGTTCATTTTTTGACGAAAGCGGGGACGATTAAGCTTGTTTTTCTAAAGAAATCAGGCTTTAAAGATGAGGAAAAGATGAATATTTCATAAATCCGACATTGTAATTGGAGTAGATTGCACGTATACTAAATGATAATGATAATCATTTACGTTATTGGCTGAGAACAGGCCATGAATAATAGATCGGGAGTGAAGATGGATGAGCAATGAGATTTTTGACGTAACCGTCATCGGCGGTGGGCCAGCGGGACTGTATTCGGCTTTCTACAGCGGCCTGCGTGGGATGAAAACCAAGATTATCGAATATCAGCCGATGCTGGGCGGCAAAGTCCATGTGTATCCGGAAAAGATGATCTGGGATGTTGGCGGGCAGACGCCGATTCCCGGTGCGAAGCTGATTGAGCAGATGGTTCAACAGGGCTTAACTTTTAATCCGGAAGTGTTCCTGAATGAGAAGGTGGAGTCGATTTCCCGAAATGCAGAGGGATTGTTTGAGCTTCATACGTCCAATTCAGGCATCCATCTGTCCAGAACCGTCATTGTGGCTGTTGGTGGCGGTATTCTGAATCCGCAGAAGCTGCAGATTGATGGCGCGGATCGCTTCGAGGTCTCCAATCTGAACTATACGGTCAAGTCGCTTCAGCACTTCAAGGGCAAAACGGTCATTGTATCCGGCGGCGGCAATTCGGCGGTCGATTGGGCCAACGAGCTCGAGCCGGTGGCGAAGAAGGTGTACCTTGCTTACCGCAAGGATGCGCTCAGCGGTCATGAAGCCCAGGTTGACCAGCTGCTGAACAGCTCCGTCACCTGCTTCTTCCACACCGAGATTACCAAACTGCTGGCCTCGGATAATCATGAGATGATCGAGCGTGTGGAGCTAACGAACAGCGAGACTGGAGAGGTCACCGTGCTTCCTGTGGATGAGGTCATCATCAACCACGGATATGAGCGTGACATGTCGCTGCTGGAGAACAGCCAGCTGGACATTTCCCGGGTTGATGACTTCTATATCGCAGGCAATGCCCATTGTCAGTCATCCATTCCAGGCCTTTACGCAGCGGGGGATATCCTGCATTATGACGGCAAGCTGCATCTGATTGCAGGCGCATTCCAGGATGCGGCCAACGCGGTTAACAGCGCGAAGCGGTACATAGATCCGGAAGCGCATAAGAGCGCGATGGTATCTTCCCATAATGAAGTGTTTAAGGAACGGAACCGGGAGCTTGTGAAGCAGATGATCAAATCGTAGAGTGATGCATGCTGATCGCTTGGCAATGTTAGGAGCCCCGCTCTTTGCGTCCGATCCCTGGATCTGTAGGCCCTAGGGGAGGCAGGGACATGGGGGTGTAAGCTCCTGAGTTGCTGCATGGATCTATCCCAATTAGCTATATGATTTAAACATAG
>NZ_NQLZ01000046.1:0-52880 GCF_002276395.1 Paenibacillus sp. 7541
TTGAAATCCACGCACATACGTTCCCTTTCTCCTATATTATACCAAACGTACGTTCTGTTATCAAATGAAATTATTAGTTCAGCACAAAAAATGTATCTTTAGCATAGAAAAGTCGCATTCTATCGCTTTCTTCGACCTTTTTGCATTTGCCCGTTATTCTGGAAACTGTCCTAGCGCTCAACCGCTAAACCTGAACGAAAGGGATAATCGTGAAAGGGGGAGGAGGCAGGGATACCAACAGCAGGAGAGCACGAGGACAAAGGCGATAACAAGCTGTTAATAGCGTGATCTATCACTTACGAAGCGTGTGAAAATAATAAAATTTAAAGGAATTGACGACCGGACAATTGTCCGTTACAATAGAACAGCGTTGCCGGACAATTGTCCGGCAATACATAGATATAAAGGAGGATTAAGGTCTTGGATATGGGAGTGGGGCCTGGGCAGGCCAACATTGATTTAAGCAAGATAAAGAGAGGGCCCATCGTGGCTGCGTTAATTATCGGGGCGTTCGTATCCATACTGAACGAAACGCTGCTGAACATTGCATTTCCGGCTTTGATGACCCAATTCGGGATCGGAGAGGCTACGGTACAATGGCTGTCAACGTCATACCTGCTGGTGGTTGGTATTTTGGTGCCGGTAACGGCGCTGCTTCAGCTGTGGTTTACGACAAGGCAGATGTTTATTGGGGCGATGAGCCTGTTTTTGATCGGTACGATTGTTTGTGGATTTTCGCCGGTATTTGGCATGTTGCTGTTTGGCCGGATCTTACAGGCGGTCGGAACAGGGCTAATGCTGCCGGTTCTTATGAATACAATTCTGAGTATCTATCCGCCGGAAAACCGCGGTGCGGCAATGGGAATGATCGGTCTCGTTATTATGACGGCTCCGGCGATCGGCCCGACGCTTTCCGGTTTCATCGTAGAGGCGCTGAACTGGCGCTGGTTGTTCTATCTGGTTATTCCGCTGGCGCTCTTCTCGATTGTGTTCGCAGCGATATATTTGAAGAACGTGTCGGTGCTGACCAAACCGAAGGTGGATTACCTCTCGATTATTCTGTCGACGATTGGCTTCGGCGGTATCGTATATGGTTTCAGCAGTGCGGGTGAAGGTTCTTGGTCGGATCCGCTCGTGACGTGGTGCATTCTTGCCGGTGTGATTGGCTTGGGGCTCTTTGTTTGGCGCCAGTTGACGGTGAAGGAGCCAATGCTGGATCTGCGCACCTTTAAATATCCGATGTTCGCACTTGTAACGGTGCTGATGCTAGTTCTGATGATGAGCATGTTCTCCACCATGATCATGCTGCCGCTGTTCCTTCAGAATGCGCTCGGATTGACGGCACTTGCCGCCGGTCTCGTCCTGATGCCGGGCAGTATCGTCAACGGTCTGATGGCGCCGATTACAGGCAGGCTGTTTGACAAATTCGGACCTCGGGTGCTTGTCATCCCAGGACTCAGTCTGATGGTGATTGCTGTGTTCCTGTTCTCGCGTATCGACTCTTCTTGGACTGGTGGTAACGTCATCTTTATCCATGTTATGATGATGCTGGGAATTTCAATGGTTATGATGCCGGCTCAGACAACGGCGCTAAATCAGCTGCCGCGTCTGTTGTACCCGCACGGGACGGCGATTATGAATACGTTGCAGCAGGTAGCCGGGGCTGTCGGGATGGCGCTGTTCATCAGCATCATGACAGCTGGTGCGAGAAATTATGCGGTCACAACCGGAGATCTGAATCCTGTGGAAGCGATGGTTGCAGGTTTGCATAATGCGTTTATCGTCGGTCTGGTTATGGCCGGGATCGCCTTGGTGCTGGGCTTGTTCGTGAAGCGGACGTACTCTCCTACAAGTGAGGAGAAGTCTGCTGCGTAACTCCAAGCATGGTTCAGAAGGGGAAACAAGCATGCGGATAAGAAAAGAGAATGATGAGCTGAGTCAAAAAATTCTGGATACGGCACAGGCCTTGTTTGACAAATACGGGGTTGAGGATGTTTCCATGCATCAGGTCGCAAAGACCGTCGGTATAGGTCAGGGAACGTTGTACCGGCGCTATCCGAGCAAAAGCAAAATCTGCTTTTCGCTAATGGAAACGAAGATCGACCGCTTTATGAAGGAAATCAAGGCCTACCTCGAATCAAATGGGGAACTTCCGGTGGCGGTCCGGCTGCGGACGGTGCTGACCCGGGTCATTCTTCACTTCAATGAGGATTTGGAATGGCTTCGTGTGATGCTGACTGCCGACAGGCTGGAGGAAACCAAGAAGAATGTGTGTGAGTCCCCACCCTTTGATTTTCTGCAAAAGGAGATCCAAGGACTACTGGAGGAAGCTGCCGAACAGGAAGGACTGATGCCGGTTGACCCGGGGTTTACGTCCATCATGCTTGCTTCTCTGCCACGTGCTGACGTCATTTTGTATTTTCGGGATCATGGACATAGTGCCGAGGATATTGCAGAGCAATATTGCCGGAGCTTTGTGGATCCGCTGTTTATAAGCCGTTGAAACACAGCTAACGCTGCTCGTGTTAGTGTTAGGCTAAGGTAGTGCTAATGCTAATAATGTTAAGGCTAGTGCCAGTGTTAAGGCTGAGGCTAAGGCTAGACTAATGCTAGTGCTAATGCTAATGCTAATGCCAGTACTATCGTTAGTGATCAGGCGGCCTAAGCTTGATCGGGGCTTGCATTTCATACAAAACAGAGCTGTCCGCCAATTGGCAATCAAGAGCCGGACCGTGCAGGGGATAATCCCTGGCGGTCCGGCTTTTCGCATGGAGATTTAACTTATTACAGCTCCTGGGCGGGCAGGTATATTCTTCTTCCTTGCAGAATACTGTACAACAAAAGCATCCGGACATGGACCTTATGGGGGGAAGCGCTATGCATCGCCTGCGCCGCTGGATCAATTCACCGTATTCATTCTCGCTCGGCATGTTTGCGATGATGGTGCCGAGTCAGGCTTTCAGTTCCTTTTATAGCTACTTTTATGTAGAGAAGCTAGGTCTGGGCATCGGGCTGGCCACGCTGGCAAGAATGATCTTTCTGATCTGGGATGCGGTTAACAACCCGCTTATGGGTTATTGGTCCGACCGGACCCGGACGCGCTTCGGACGGCGAAGACCGTGGGTGTTTGGCGCGATGCCGGTGTTCATGCTAATGTTCATCATGGTATTCTCGCCTCCGTCGGGACTTGCCCAAGGCGGATTGTTCGCGTGGTTCTTGATCGCGCTGCTGCTGTTCGAGGCAGCGGCTACGGTGCTGTGGGTAAACTACGGCGCATTATTTCCCGAGCTGTTCAGAGGAGATCGGCTGCGTGCCAAAGCCTCCGCTATCCAGCAGGGCTACCAGGTGGTGGCGCTGCTCATCGGAACGGCGCTGACCCCCATTTTGTTTGACGCGATAGGCTTTTCCCGCATGGCTGTCCTGTATGCGTTCCTGTTCGGAATATTCATGCTGCTCTGCATGTTATCGGTACGGGAAAACGAGACATACGCTCAACAGAAGCCGCTTAAACTGGTGCGGGCATTTCGGGAAACATTGAACAACCGCAAGTTTTGGGTGTTTCATATATCGAATTCATTTGCTCAGACGGTTAACGGACTAATTAGCTCGATGATTCCGTTCTACGCCAAATATGTGCTTGGCATACCGGAGGCGCTTGTATCGGTGCTGCTTGCTTCGGTTTTTGTATCTGTCATCCCGCTCGTGTTTGTGTGGTACTGGATTATTCGCACGATGGACGGCGTGAAGGCATGGCGGCTGTCGCTGGCAGCTTACGGGCTATCCGTCATCCCGCTCTGGTTCGGTCAGGATCTGACCAGTGGCATTCTGGCAGGCGTTATGGTCGGATTCGGCCTGGCTGGCTTTCTCGTTACGCCAGCGATCGTCAGCGGGAGAATTATCGATGAGGATGAGGCGCGAACCGGGCTGCGCAGGGAAGGGATCTATACGGCTGTGGGTGGATTTATTACACGTTCAAGCGGGTTGATCTCGGCCATTGCCTTCTGGATCGTAGGCATCATATTCGGATATGAAAGTGGCGACAACCCGGGGAACAATCCGGAAGCGACCTTCCGGTACCTGACAAGTGTGGTTCCGCTGATACTGCTTGGAATCGCCTTCCTCATATCTTTTATGGTCAAAATGGATTTCAACAACACACTAAAAGGGGAACTCGAACATGGAACGAAGACTGATCATCAACTGTGATGATTTTGGACAGAGCCCGGCAGCAAACAAAGCGATCTTCCACCTGCTGGAAGAGGGCAAGGTATCGTCGGCAACAGTCATGGCGGTTGCGCCCGGTTATGAAGAAGCTGCGTCCTGGTGTGCCCGCAGGCAGCAGCCCAATGTGGGACTTCATCTGACCTTGACCAGCGAGTTTGAGGCGCTTCGGTGGGCCAGTCTGACGGGACACCCGTCGCTTCATGATGAGACTGGCCATCAATACCGGACTGTGCAGGAGTTCGAGACTGGTGCAGCTGCTGGCGCAGTGATGAAGGAACTTGAGGCCCAATATCAGTTGGCCCGGAAATCCGGAATCCGGCTTAGCCATATCGATAACCATATGGGGAGCCTGTATGGTGTGGAGACCGGCCGTAGCCTGATTCCGCAAATGCTGTGGAAAGCCAGGCGCTGGCGGCTGCCGGCCAGGCTGTTCCGCTATATTGATCCGAGCGATCCGCTGCTCAGCACCTTGTCGAATATCCAGCGGCCGGTGGCGCTGGCTTCCGGACTGGCCGATGCCTTCGGCGTACCGATCCCGGATTATTTGCTGTCCCACCCTTACCGGATTGTGGAGGGGGAGAGGTATGATCGCTTCAAGCAGTCGATCATCGCCAGGCTGTACAAGCTGCCGGAAGGCGTGTGCGAGACGTACGTTCATCCAGGCGCGGAGGATGAATGGATGCAGGCATCGATTCCGAACTGGGACAAGCGGATATGGGAATTCCGGCTTTTGTTTGATGATGATTTTGCCTATGCTATGAAAGATGCGAAGGTGATTTTGACAGACTACCGGTATGTCGAGCGATATTTGCGGCGCCCTCGCGGGCGGTCGGCAGTGAAGCTGATGAAGGTGCTGATCGCTAAATAAGGTGGCTGTCAGGCCGCAACTATAGCGGTCGTCCTTACGAGGAGGGACGATCGCCTTTTTATGACAGAAAGTGCGCACCTATCCGTCGATTCCGGGCGATGTCGGACGTACATTAGAGATAAGATAAGAAAAAGGAAAAGAGACAGTCCAAGGAGAATTGTTATATATCCGGGAATGCTGGATATTAACAGGATCACTTTACAAGAGGATTATGTTCTGATGCACTGGGAGTCGTTCGGCGCATAATCCCGACAAATACAGACAAAGGCGGCGGTGATGTTGTCCATGGTACAGTTTCGGATTGAGAAGGATTTTCTGGGGGAAAAGCAGCTTCCATTGGAGGCCTACTACGGAATTAACACGGTCAGGGCTGTTGAGAACTTTCCGATCAGCGGCGTGCCGATCCACAGCGAGCTGATCACGGCGCTTGCCGAAGTGAAGAAGGCGGCTGCAATCGCCAATATGGAGCTGGGCTGGCTTCCGAAGCGGATCGGTAACGCCATTTCGGAGGCAGCCGACGAGATTATTGAAGGCAATCTTCGTTCGGAATTCATCGTGGACTCGATTCAGGGAGGTGCAGGCACCTCGATCAACATGAACATGAATGAGGTGTTGGCCAACCGTGCGCTGGAGCTGATGGGCCAGCAAAAAGGGGAGTATTTCCATTGCAGTCCAAACAACCATGTGAACATGTCCCAGTCCACGAACGATGCAATCCCGACAGCGATCCGGATCGCTTCGTTTCGACTGACGCAGGATCTGCTTCAGGTGTTCCGCACATTGGTGACAGGAATCCGGGCGAAGGCCGAAGAGTTTGATGATGTCATCAAGATGGGGCGCACTCATCTACAGGATGCGGTTCCGATTCGTCTCGGACAAGAGTTCGGTGCTTACGCCAACGTGTTGGAGCGGGATATAGCCCGTATTGAACGTGCGGCGCAAGGGCTGCTGGTTGTGAATATGGGGGCGACGGCTGTCGGTACCGGGCTGAATGCCACACCGGATTACATGCGCGGCGTCGTGCAGCATTTGAACGAGCTGACCGGCTTCTCGCTCAGGCAAGCGGATGATCTGGTCGATGCGACACAGAACACCGATGCGTATATGGAATTGTCAGCGGCGCTAAAAGTATGTGCCGTCAATATATCGAAGATGTGTAATGACATCCGCTTGATGGCGTCAGGGCCACGGGCAGGGCTGGGCGAGCTCAACGTGCCGCCAAGGCAGCCGGGATCGTCGATCATGCCGGGCAAGGTAAACCCGGTTATGGCTGAGGTGATGAACCAGATTGCATTCCAGGTCATCGGCAACGATCATACGATCTGCCTGGCCTGCGAAGCAGGGCAGTTCGAGCTGAACGTAATGGTTCCGGTGGCAGCCAACAATCTGATGCATTCCCTGAAGATTTTGAAGAACGGCATGGATGTATTTTATAAAAACCTGATGATTGACCTGAAGGCGAACAGAGAGAGCTGCAAGTATTATGTTGATAACAGCTACGGCATTATTACAGCATTGAATCCGCATCTGGGCTACGATGTGGCTTCCAGATTGGTGAAGGAAGCGCAGCAGACGGGCCAGGGTATTCGGGAAATCATTCTGGAGAAGGGCCTGCTGACCGAAGAACAGATCAATGTGATTCTAGACCCGTATCATATGACGTCTCCGGGCATCGCAGGCGAGGAGTTTTTGCTGAATCAGTAGGCGAGCGAGGTGGAGACCAGATGGATATCCAAGCGATGTTCAAGGAGATTGAAGAGGAATTTCAGACAGTGGTGGAATGGAGACGGCATTTGCACCAGCATCCGGAGCTGTCTTTTCAGGAGCAGAATACAGCGGCGTTCATCACGGACAAGCTGACAAGCTTTGGTCTGGAGGTTCGGACCGGCATTGGCGGCTATGGGATCGTGGCTGTGCTGAAGGGCGGGGAGGAAGGCAAGCGAATCGCCCTCAGAGCAGACTTTGACGCGCTGCCGATCGCCGACGAGAAGGAGGTGCCGTACAAGTCACGGTATGATGGCGTAATGCACGCCTGCGGCCACGATGGCCATACGGCGGCGCTGCTCGGCACGGCGAAGGTGCTGTCCCGATATCGCGATCAGCTGAAGGGAACGATCCATTTCATATTCCAGCCTGCAGAGGAGCTTCCTCCTGGCGGCGCCAAGGCAATGATCGAGGAAGGAATTCTGGATGAGGTTGATGCGGTATTCGCTATTCATCTCGCCACCGATGTGCCTGTCGGTAAAATCGCGGTCGGTGCGGGCTACCAGATGGCCGCGGTGGATAAATTTGATATCGTGATCCATGGAAAAGGGGGCCACGGCGCCAGACCGCACGAAGCGATTGATTCCATTGTCATCGGCAGTGAACTTGTCGGGGCGCTGCAAAAGATCGTCAGCCGCCGAATCAGCCCGCTTCAGGCAGGTGTTGTCACGGTAGGCCAGTTTCATGCTGGCTCGGCCTTTAATGTCATCGCCGACACGGCTCGTCTGGAAGGGACAGTACGCTCCTTCGATGAAGGCGTGCGCGACTTGATTGAAGAGGAGATCCGCTCGATCGTGGATGGCATCGTGTCCGGGGCGCATGCCTCATACAGCATAGACTATTTGCGCGGCTATCCGGCACTCTTTAACCATAAGGAGGCGACGGAGGCGACTCGAAGGCTACTGGCCGAATCATTCGGGGAAGATGCAATGATGGAGATGGAGCCGAGCATGGGGGCGGAGGATTTTGCTTATTTTCTGAAGGAGAAGCCAGGAACCTACTTCAAGGTCGGCGCCAGAAATGAACATGAGTCCACCCAATATCCGCATCATCATCCGAAGTTTGATTTTGACGAGCAGGCGCTGCTGATTATGCAGAAGGCTTTTATTGAGATTGTACGGGGATATGCTCTATTAGAGAACGAAGGAGAGTAAACATTAATCGCCTCATACCTTAACGGTATGGGGCTTCTATGCGGTGGAGTCCGACTCGTGGAATGCTGTGCGGACTGTGGAGTGCGGCGTCTGCTGGTGAAGTGCGGACTGTGCTGTGCAGTTCGGACTTGTACCGGGAGAGCCTTGCATGATTATCCCGTTAGATCAGGAGTTTTTTGCCTGTTCCGCCTATCTGCCATCTTCTTTTCCTGCTCACCAGCCTTCCTGACTTCTACCCTCATATCCTCATACCCTCGCATCCTCACATCCTCACATCCTCACATCCTCACATCATCATATACTCGTATACTTCTGTCCCCCTGTCTCCCTGAACGAAAGGGATAATCATGCAAGGGGTGGGGGAGAGACTAGTGTTGTAAGGAGGAAAGGGGGAATAAAGCGTTGCTCGTACTGCGCATCTCATTCGCTTGACAAAGCGCTGAACATTAAGGACACTAAGAGCGATAACTGTGACAGTTCCAAACATGATTCTATAGATTGTACAAAAACACTTGTACCAAGGTGATTTGCACCAAATTGACGAAATCAAAGCAGAAAGTGTGTGAATGATGGAAAATATCAAGGACGAATTGAATGTGCTTCTGCCGGTTGTGCGCTGTATCGCTGCCCAGTTTGGCAACCAATGTGAAGTGGTGCTTCACGATCTGAGCCAAGGCTATGAAAGCACGATTGTGGCGATCGAGAACGGGCATATTACGGGCAGAAAGGTGGGGGACTGCGGAAGCAATCTCGGGCTGGAAGTGCTTCGGGGAACTGTGACCGAAGGCGATCGGTACAACTATATCACCCAGACGAAGGATGGGAAGATTCTGCGGTCATCGTCCACGTACTTCAAGAACAGCAAGGGCGAAACAATTGGTGCGCTGTGCATTAATTTTGATATTTCGGATTTTCTGGTGGCGGAGAATACGCTGCGGTCGCTTACGATGCATAGCCTTGATCAAGAGGTTAAGGAAGTATTCGTGAATGACGTGAACGATCTGCTTGAATATCTTCTGCAGGAGTGCCAGAAGGAGATCGGCAAGCCGGTATCTCACATGAACAAGGAGGATAAGCTGAAGGCGATCCAGTTCCTGGATATGCGCGGCGCGTTCCTGGTCAAAAAAGCAGGGGACAAGGTGTGCCAGTTTCTGGACATTTCGAAGTTCACACTGTACAACTACCTTGATGAAGTCAGAGCCGGTAAGGACAAGACCCCTTCGGAGAATCTGCTTTAATCCTCGCGCAGGCAAGGGCAGATACATGAAAGACTCCCGAAGTCCCGCAGTCCCGAGGTTTCTGAAGTTGCCTATGGTGCATCTGAATCTGAAGTGCCTCTGAAAGGCCTAAGTGCCTCTGAAAGATCTTATAGTACCTCAAAAGTACCTCTGAAAAAGTGCCTGTGGTGCCTCAAAAGTGCTTACCAGTGTATTTAGGTGCCTAAAAGTGCTAGGCATCATAGGTGCCTCTATAGTGCCCCTATCGCTTCGCATGCTCCCGCCGTACGAATAGATCATCGGCAATGGCGTCCTCGAAGCAGGGGCCTAACATCCCCCTGTCACCCCTCGATTTATGATTGACAAATTGATCGGGCACCCTTCATAATTTGATTAATCTAAAAAATATTCTTATTATCTAATTATTTTTATTGTGGAAAGAACGGATGCCAATAAAAGGCCGGATTGCGGTGGAGCAGGTTCTTGGTTGGAATGCTTCCGGAAAGGATCGTGAACAGATGAACGTATCTACGCCCGCTGTCGTTGTTGATCTGGATATTGCCGAGCGCAATATCAGGAGAATGGCCGACGTTGTTAGGAGTGCCGGTATCCGCCATCGTCCGCATATCAAGTCTCACAAGTCGGTTTATTTTGCGCGCAAGCAGCTTGAGGCCGGGTGTGCGGGAATTACATGCGCCAAGCTTGGCGAAGCTGAAGTGATGGCCGAGGCTGGCATCGATGATATTCTCATCGCTTTTCCGATTATCGGAGCGGACAAGCAGGAGCGGCTATTTCGCCTGGCGCAGCATACCCAGGTTACATGTGTAGCTGATAGCCTGGAAGCGGCCGTCTCGGTATCGCAAGTTGGCGAGCGTCTGCAGCGCACAATTCCGCTATACATCGAGGTGGATGGGGGGATTGGCCGCTGCGGGCGTCAGCCGGGGCAGGATACGGCCGAATTTGCCTTGCAAATTTGTGATCTGCCGGGGATTGAGGTTGTCGGGGTGCTGTCGTATGCGGGGCAAATCTATGCCGAACAATCCCGAGAAGATATCCGGGAGATGGCGAAGCAGGAAGCGTGTCTGCTGCAGCAGTCGGCCGATATGATCCGCGCAAACGGCATGACCCTGCCGGTGGTTAGCGGCGGCTCATCGCTCTCTTCGAAGTTTGCCCAGGACCTGGACGGCGTGACGGAGGTCCGTGCCGGGAACTATCTGTTCCACGATGTGGGCCAGCTGTCGATGGGCATGGTTGGCGTTGAAGATTGCGCGTTGCGGGTCGTGACCACGGTGGTCAGCACTCCGGCTCCCGGCAGAGCGATCATCGATGCTGGATCGAAGACGCTGACAACAGACACAATGCCCTTCTCCAAGGGCTACGGATATATTGTCGAGCACCCGGAGATCGAGATTTTCAAGCTGAACGAGGAGCACGGCTTTCTGCGTTATCCGCCTGAACTTTCGGTTCGGATTGGCCAGCAGCTGACGATTATCCCCAATCATGCCTGCGTGATTCCGAATTTGTGCGATGAGGTGCTGGGCGTTCGGGACGGCGAGGTCGTGCTTAGCATCAAGATCGATGCGAGGGGCAAGAGTAGCTAGACGCAAGAGAGCAGGGCAAGAGAGCGGGGGCAAGAGCAGTCAGGGGCAAGAGCAGCTAACGGCTAACTACACATGGGAAAGGAGTGGTCTGACAATGAACCGTTCTTGGGAGGACGTGTTTGACGAGCAGGAGCTGCTTGACATTACCTCCGGTCTTATCCGATGCCAAAGTGTAAATCCTCCAGGGCATGAGGAAGTGGCGGCACGATACATAAAGGAGCTGCTTGCGCGAGAGGGCATACAGGCCGAGCTTCAGTGGCCCGCGCCAGGACGGGCGAATCTGACGGCAGTTCTGACGGGACAGCGGCCGGGTCCGAGGCTGCTGCTGAACGGGCATCTTGATGTGGTCCCAGCCGGAGAGGATTGGAGTGTAGACCCATTTGCAGCGACGATAAAGGATGGCTTTCTGATCGGCAGAGGGGCCGCGGATATGAAGTCAGGCGTAGCGGCGATGCTGTATGCTGCTATTTGCCTGCAGCGGTCAGGCAATCCGTTCGCCGGCGAACTGATCCTGTTCTTTAATGCCGATGAGGAGAGGGTTAACCTTGGAATGCGTCATTTCGTGGAGCACCCGATACACGCAGATTACGCGGTCATCGGCGAGCCGACAGAGCTTGACATCTGCATAGCGCATAAGGGGATTGGGCGGTACCGTGTCCGCACCTCTGGCGCGGCGGCTCACGCGGGGAAGGTGAAGTCTCCGGACAACGCCATTCCGAAAATGGCCGCCCTGATCGCGGGGCTGCAGCCGCTTCGAAGCCATCTTCAAACGCAATCTCATCCCATTCTGGGCAGCCCGGCGCTGAATGTGACCCAGATCAAGGGAGGCACAGCTCCGAATATTATTCCGCAAAGCTGTGAGATCGAAATTGATCGCCGCTTGATTCCAGGAGAGACGCGGGAGCGTGTGCTGAAACAGTTGAACGATGCTTTGACTGCTGCGGCGGGAGGCAGCGATTTTGATTACGAAATCGAGGATTATTTGTTCCTCCCTGCCACCTTAATCGAGGAGGATCATCCACTGGTGCTTGGACTTGCCGATGCGGTCCAGGTTGTGCGTGGCAGTACCCCGGTAGTGGGCGTATTCGAAGCTTTCTGCGAAGCTCCGTTTCTAAGCGGGGATCTGGGGATCCCGACGGTTATTTTCGGGCCCGGGTCGCTGCTGCAAGCTCATGTGAAAGATGAATATGTTCCGGTAATCGAGATCGTTCAGGCAGCGAGAATTTACGGGAATCTGGCGATCGGCATACTGCAATAATCGACTTTTGATCAGGAGGAGAAATATAAAATGACAATTCAGGACAGATTAAAGGCATTGAACATTGAACTTGAAGAGGTCGGCACGCCCAAATTCTCATACGTTCCGGTAACCCAGACGGGAAATCTGCTGTATACATCCGGCCATGATTGCCGCAAGAACGGGGAACTGATTCTAACGGGCAAGCTGGGATCAGATCTCACGATTGAACAGGGGCAGGAAGCGGCGCGCCGTTGTGTCATCAACATTTTGTCATCACTGCAGGCGCATCTCGGGGATCTGAACCGGGTCACCAAAGTGGTGAAAATGCTTGGCTTCATCCAAAGCGCCGAAGGGTTTAAAGATCAGCCTTATGTGTTGAATGGCGCCTCCGATCTGTTGATTGACGTTTTTGGCGATAAGGGCCGCCACGCGCGTTCGGCCATCGGGACCAATGAACTGCCGTTCGATACACCGGTCGAGGTGGAAATTATTGTCGAGGTTGAATAGCCTCTATCCTGCGAACGAATAATAGACACTGAAATGTCACAAAGCATGGCGGCACCCAGGAAGTTAGCCTCTATTCAATATATTCCAGACGGAGCATGCGATCTTAGCGTACTGTTACCCACTTCTCCGACATGAAGATTCGATTAATCCAATAAAAGCTTCATTAATATACTCGTTCGATGCTCTCCTTGGCTATGGAGGTTAACGCGGCTTAACCCCGGGCTGAAGGGGAGCTTTTTACACCTGAACATAGAGGTTGTCTATCATTTCCAGCTAAAGATTGAATATGTATTAATTTAAATAGCTGTTTCTAAGTAACATATTATGATAAATTATTAGAGGGTTTTTTACAGATCGGACGGAGAGGCCTGCCGGAAGTTCCGCCGGTCACAGTTATTTCGGTTAAACCAATATATTAGGCGCACACTAGAAGGAGGATTCTCGCTTGGATTGGCAGGATATATTGTTTAAGTTTATTGGGGGTCTGGGTATCTTTCTGTTCGGCATCAAGTACATGTCGGACGGGCTGCAAAAATCAGCTGGTGACAAAATGCGGGGGTTACTTGCAAAATATACGTCAAATCCGGTTCTTGGCGTATTGGTCGGCATCGGGGTCACGATTCTGATCCAGTCCTCCAGCGGAACGACGGTCATGGCCATCGGATTGGTGAATGCCGGGCTGATGACACTTAGACAAGCTATTGGCGTGGTTATGGGGGCCAACATCGGTACAACCATGACCGCATTCATTGTAGGGATCAAGATTGAGGAATATGCGCTGCCTATCATCGCGTTGGGGGGATTCTTTTTATTCTTTTTAAACAAGAAAACCTATCAATACATCGGACAGATTATATTCGGATTCGGGACGCTGTTCCTGGGTCTGTCTACCATGAGCGACGGGATGAAGCCGCTGCGGGAACTGCCTGCCTTTACCGATTTCATGATTAATCTGGCGGACCAGCCGGCGCTGGGGCTGCTCGTGGGTACTGTGTTCACGGCGATTGTGCAAAGCTCGAGTGCCACCATCGGTATTCTGCAGACGATTGCGGATGAAGGCATGGTGAGTCTGATCGGAGCGCTGCCGATTCTGTTCGGGGACAATATTGGTACCACCATCACAGCTGTACTTGCTTCAATCGGGGCTACAGTTGCTGCGAAACGCACGGCTCTTGTACACGTCATATTCAACGTCATTGGAGCCGTGATCTTCACGCTGCTGCTGCATCCGGTCCATTCCCTGATAATGTGGATCGGCGAGGGCGTGAATATCCGGATGCAGATTGCTTATGCGCACGGCATTTTCAATTCCTTGAATACCCTGATCTTCCTGCCGCTCATTCCTGTGCTGGCGTGGATTGTGACGAAGGTGATTCCAGGGAATATGTATGAGCTTGAGTTCAAACCCAAGTATCTGGATGATCGGCTGCTGGCAACGCCTAACGTGGCGCTCGGACAAGCCCAGCATGAGATTCTGCGGATGGGTCAATATGCTCGCGAAGCGTTGAATGACGCGTCAGACTTCTTCTTCGAGAGAGACCCGAAGGTGGGCGAGCTAGCCTTGCAGAAGGAAGAGCTGATCAACGAACTGAACCGCAAGATTACGGACTATATGGTGAAAATCCATCAGAGCGGCCTGTCCGAAGCCGAGTCGGAGAAGGCAACCGGATGGTTCCAGCTCGTCAATGATATTGAACGCATCGGCGACCATGCGGAAAATGTCGTTGAGCTGTCGGAATTCAGCATCAACAATAAAGTGGAATTTTCGAGCGAAGCCGAGCGCGAGCTGAAGGAAATGCTCAGCCTGGCCGACAAGGCGGTGGAGCGGGCGCTCTACGCGCTGGAGCACAACGACCTGAAGGCTGCCGAAGAGGTATTATCCTACGAGCTTGAGCTGGATGAGCTGGAGGTTCGATTCCGCAAAAGTCATATTCAACGCTTGAACCAGAATCTCTGTTCTGGCAATTCAGGGGCGGTGTATCTGGATATCTTGAGCAATCTGGAGCGGATTGGGGACCATAGCAAGAACATCGCCCAATTCGTCCAGCATGAGGAAGCTTAACTCCTGGGATTTCAATAACATGATTTCAGCAACGCATTTCAGCGCCGCCTGTTCCTGTTTGAGGGAGGGCGGCGTTTTTTGTCTGAATACAGCAATGAAAAAAACTGACAAAGCTGGTGACGTTGCGAAAATGGCGGGAGCGAGTATGATTTTAGGTATCCGTTCCTGCCTCAGGGGGTGGGCAGACACGCTTGCGGATAAGAGAATGAAGGGGAGTGGAGAGGATGATTGAACATCATCAGTTACCTATTCATCAGATCCGTATTGGCATTTATGGCACCTCAACCATTGTTGATCGCATTATGAAGGTGATAGCTTCCTTCCCCGTCTTTGCTCCGGTTCCGGTCGTTGTTTCGGAGGAGCAGGAAGCTCCTGAGCTGACGGATCGCATGCAAGGAGAAATGGAGGCTATGCTGCTCGCCGATCCGCTCGCTCAGCGCAAGCTGGCGACAGGCGAATGGCTGCCGCTGCCTGTGTATCCCGTCCCGGTGAACGAGGCCGGATTCTACAGGGCGCTGTTCGCTGCCGAGCGCCAGGGGAAGCTCACCGGCGGCATCTCGGTTGACACGATGCCGGAGGGTGTGGTGAGGCAGGTGATGCAGGCGCTGGATCTATCGAATGTTCAGGCAGTGATATACGCTGGACCTGAACGGGAACCCGGGACTAGTGCCCCGGGTGAGCGCATCGCGGATTTCCATCAGGCCTGGTATGACTCGGGAGCATGCTCCGTTGCGTTAACCGGCATTGAGTCAGTAGCCAGAGAGCTGAGCAAGCGCGGCATCCCGCATGAGCGTGTGCTCCCTTCGGACCAGGATATTCAGATGTCGCTGGAGCAGGCCATGCTGTCCGCCGTCTCGCGCCGCAGCAGGGAAGGGCAGATGGTGGTGGGCATGATCCGCATCGACGATTTTGCTGCCCAGGCCTTGAAGCGCAACAACGAGCATGAGGTGCAGAAGCTGAAACTGGATATCCATCGTATGATGCTGGATTATGTGGAGTCGCTGGACGGCTGCCTGAGCCACTTGGGAGGAGACGAGTATATGTTCTTCACCACGCGCAGCGTTTTCAGGCGGGAGACCGGGGGCTATAAAGCAATTCCGCTGGCAAAGGCTGTGAATAAGACCTATGGCATTTCGCTGAGCATCGGCATCGGATTCGGCCATTCCGCGAGCAGCGCGGGCACGAACGCTCGAATCGCGCTTAGCAAGTCGAAGGAGGCTGGCGGCAACGCCTGCTTCATCATCCGGGAGGATCGCACGCTGATCGGGCCGCTGGCGATGGCTGAGCCGGAACGAGACGCGCTGTCCTTCACGGATGCCTCATTCATCAAGCGGGCGGAGGAAGCTGGCATGGCCAGTGCCTATCTAAGCAAGCTGCTGCATCAGCGCGCCCGGTTCGGGAAATATGAATACAAGGTGCACGAGCTGGCTCATCTGCTCGGCATTACGGTCCGCAGCGCGCACCGGCTGCTGCAGCTGTGGTCAGATCATGATCTGGTCGAGATTTCGGGCATTGAGAAGGTACCGCGGGGCAGGCCTCGGCAAATTTTTAAATTTTCGTTTCTGGAGTAGCCTTGAGGACTGCTATGTAGGGAGATCAAGCCGTTTTGTTACCGGGCGATTCACAACGCAGCAGGCAATGTTAATATGATATGACAGAGGCTCTTCTTGGAACAGCGGGACGAGCAGATGATTCGCGCGGTCATCTGGAACAATCGGTGACGGACTGATACAATGAGGGCATATACAGAAAGAAAGCGGGGACAATCGCGTATGCGGTTTAAAGATGTTTTTTCCATAATCGGACCCAGCATGGTGGGACCATCCAGTTCGCATACCGCAGGAGCGGTGCGAATCGGCAGAGCGGCCCGGCGTATATTCGGAGCGTTTCCGGAGGAAGCCGAAATTATATTCTATGGCTCGTTCGCAGAGACGTACAGAGGGCACGGGACCGATCTGGCGGTGGTCGGGGGATTGATGGATTATGATACAGATGATATGCGAATTCGCAGCTCCATTGAGCTGGCGGAGGCGGCAGGGATGAAATTGACCTTTAAAACCGCTCAAAATGTTGCATTCCATCCCAACACCGTGATGCTGAAGCTGAAGGACGGGCAGCGTGAAGATACGATTGCGGGAGCCTCGATCGGCGGCGGCAGTGTGGAGATGCTTCGGGTGAACGGATTTGATGTCAAATTCACGATGAATTATCCGGTGCTGCTTGTATTCCATGATGATGTGCCGGGCATGGTTGCGCATATCGCCCGCATCCTGGAGGGCGGGGGCGTCAATATCGCCTATATGGATGTGGATCGTAAGGGACGCGGCGGAGATGCCATTACGGTGGTCGAGTCCGATGAGGTCGTGCCGGCGAGTCTGATCGCGCATATTGAAGGCCTGGAGAGCGTGCGCCGCGTCGTGTTCGCCGATTTGACATCGAAGGAGGGGCAGTCATGAAGTTTTCTACACTGCAGCAGATCATCGAAATGTGCAGCGCAGATCAGGTGACGATCGGCGAGCTGATGTTGCGCGAGCAGGTGAGAGAGACCGGGAAGAGCCGGGAGGAAACGTTCAAGCAGATGAAGGATTACTATGCGATCATGAAGGAAGCGGTGCATAGAGGAATTCATGAACCGGTTCCATCCCGCAGCGGTCTGACCGGCGGGGATGCCGTCCGTGTTCACGAGTTCATGACCAGCGGCGTTCCGGCACTGGGTGAAGAAGCCTGCACCGCTTTGGCTTACGCCTTGTCCGTTTCCGAGGTGAACGCCTCAATGGGACGCATCGTAGCTACGCCGACAGCCGGCTCTTGCGGCATTATTCCGGGAGTGTTCGTCAGCACGCAGCAGCGCTATGGCTGGGACGATGACGACATGGTGATGGGGCTGTTCAGCGCCGGTGCGATCGGTTATGTCATCGCCAACAATTCCTTCATCTCTGGCGCCGAGGGCGGCTGTCAGGCCGAAGTCGGCTCTGCGATCGGCATGGCGGCCGGGGCGCTCACGGAGCTGAGAGGGGGCACGCCGGAGCAGGCCGTGCATGCGGTCGGCTTGGCGCTGAAGAACTCGCTCGGCCTGATCTGTGATCCGGTGGGCGGTCTGGTCGAAATTCCGTGCATTGTCCGCAACGGCTTCGGCGCCGTGACGGCGCTGGCTGCCTCGGATATGGCGATGGCCGGCGTCCGCAGCGTCATCCCTTCCGATGAAGTGATTGATGTGATGCTGGAGGTGGGGACGGCTATGCCTTTCAAGCATCGCGAGACAGCCAAGGGCGGGCTGGCGCAAACGCCGACAGGGAAGAAGATTTTGCGTGACCTGTACGGCAAGGACGGCAAGCGGGTCAGGGAGAAGGGCGCGAAGCAGTAGAGGAGGCAGCCTTGGTCCACCGACATTGTCTCACCGACACTGTCGCACCGCGTGCAGCTTCCGGTACGCGAAGCCTTGATGCTTGATGTATGAAGGCGGTCGGCTTGACCACGCGGCCCTGAACGAAGTGATCGCGAATATCCGGAATTAACCGTGTGCAGCGATAAGACATCGACTTGGATATACGGCATGAACAGAGGCTTTCCCGATCGGGGAAGCCTTTTTGGCAAGCCTGGATTTATGTGCATAAAGTACGATTTACAAAAATATACAGCTCACGTATACTTGGACTAACCCACCTTATTCACGCATCCGCACCTGAAGATCTGTCATAAAGTCATGTTGTCTCCTCCTAGGCAGCCACCTTCTAACGCTCGTGATTTTACTTCCTAGTATGCAGCAGTCCGTGCTCGGCATTGACAAGCAGACCCGCTGAGCCCAGGCTGAGGCGGCAGTGTAAAGCAAGGCGCGGTTTCCATATCCTGCGTAGAATTAGTCGCTCCGAAAGGAGGCTTGCCCGTACACCAGGCGTTACCGCAGGGGGCGAAGCATGCGCCTGAAGGATCCGAATCGAAAAAACAAAGGAGCGATGATGAATGCGAAATGTTCGAATGTCATTGTTTCACAAATGTGTCTCGATGCTCTGTGTTGTCCTCATGATCACCCCGGCAGGCTTTGCGCTTGGAGCGAACAAGCCTTTCCCGCAGCATACTTCGTATACGAGCGGCTCGATCAAGCCGAATCATGTCACCCAGGCGGCGATGGATGATGCGGTCAGAAGCAAGTGGAACAGCTGGAAAAATTCCTTCCTCAAGCCTGCGGGAACCGGGCAATATTACGTACAGTATAATGCTGCCGGAGAAACGGTGTCCGAGGCGCATGGCTACGGGATGATCCTTACCGTATTGATGGCAGGGGACGACCCGAATGCGAAGACTTATTTTGATGGGCTGTATCGCTACTATCGGGCACATCCGAGCAACAATAACCCGTATTTGATGGCGTGGAAGCAGAACAGCAACTTCCAAAATATCGAAGGCGCGAACTCGGCGACGGATGGCGATATGGATATCGCCTATGCTCTGCTGCTGGCGGACAAGCAGTGGGGCAGCAACGACTCCATCAATTATTTGCAGGCAGCCCGCAACATCATCAATGCGATCATGAGCCATGATGTCAATCAAACGCAGTGGACACTGCGTCTCGGTGACTGGGCAACAAGCGGCAATTACAATACGGCGACGCGACCGTCCGATTTTATGCTGAATCATATGAAGGCATTTCGTCAGGCCACAGGGGATGCGAGATGGGACAATGTGATCAATCAGACGTACAGCATCATCCAATCAATATATAACGGCTACAGCCCGAATACCGGACTGCTTCCGGATTTCGTCGTGCGCTCAGGGGGGAGCTACCAGCCGGCAGGGGCCGGATTCCTGGAGGGGCCAAACGACGGCAACTACTATTACAATTCGGCCCGGGTTCCTTGGCGGATTGCAACCGATTATCTGATGACTGGCGATACAAGAGCACTGCAGCAGCTGAACCAGTTGAACACGTTCATTAAATCAACGACGAATGGCAATCCGGCTAATGTGAGGGCAGGCTATCTGCTGAGCGGAGGAGCGCTTGTTTCCTACAACAGCGGGGCGTTCTATGCACCGTTTGGCGTCAGTGCCATGATCTCTTCCAGCCATCAGGCCTGGCTGAATTCGGTGTGGAGCTATACCGTCAATGCATCAACGGAAGCGTATTATGAAGAGAGCATCAAGCTGTTCTCGCTGATGGTGATGTCAGGCAACTGGTGGACATACGAGGGCTGAGCGAAGCGTCAGTCATTCGACAAAGCTACAAAGCTACAAAGCTACAAAGCTGCGGTACAGCATAGAAGCCGTCTCTTAGGTACAGTAACCCGAGAGACGGCTTTTTTCGTAATTCAGGTTATCCAGAATCTGTTGGGGTGGCCTTTTTTTATTTTTACATAACAGGGTTGACAGCAGTTCTAACTTGCTTTATCTTTGAATAAAGATTAGTAACTAGATAAAAGTTAGTTATTGACGGAAAGGAGTCAGGACGTTGAAGAAGCGTTAGATGCGGGGTGTCAATTTTTTTAAAAATATATCTTTATTTCGAGATAAATACAAAATTATATATTTAATTTAAAGGAGTGTTATAGATGATGGAGCTTGGTTTGTTGATTCTTCGGTTGGTCGTCGGTTTGTCGTTTATGGCGCATGGCGCGCAAAAGCTGTTTGGCTGGTTTGGCGGGTATGGCCCGAAGGGGACTGGCGGCTTCATGGAGTCGCTCGGCCTGAAGCCGGGCGTTGCCGCGGCGGTTGTAGTCGGACTGATGGAACTTCTCGGCGGCTTGCTGTTCACACTCGGTTTCCTGACCGTGCTGGGCTCGATTCTGATCATTATCCCGATGCTGGGAGCGATCGCGAAGGTGCACTGGAGCAACGGTTACTGGGGATCGGCCAACGGTTATGAGATGAATTTGCTTATTATTGCGGTGGCTGTTGCGATTGCTTTAACGGGTGCCGGCGCTTATTCGCTGGATGCGGTCATGTTTAACTAAGGAAAGGGGCGCTCACGGTTGGAATTCACAACATTAATTAAAAATCGCAGATCGTCGAATCTTTTTCTCGAAGGTGTCGACATTCCGGACAGGGATCTTGAAGAAATCTTTCAAGTTGTAAAATATGCCCCCTCCGCGTTTAATTTGCAGCATGCACATTACATCGTGGTCAAAGATGCCGCGGTGAAGAGCAAGGTGTATGAAGCAGCTTTCAAGCAGTATAAAATTCAAAGCGCATCGGCCGTCATCGCGGTGCTCGGGAATCGGGAGGCCTACCGGGATGCAGGCAAAATTCACGAGGGTCTGATGAGCCTCGGTGTCATCGACAAGCAGGAGTACGATATGACGGTGGCTTCCATCCAAAGCTTCTATGAAGAGCGGGGCGAGACGTTTATGCAGGAAGAGGCCATCCGGAATGCAAGCCTGTCGGCGATGATGTTCATGCTCGCAGCTAAAGACAAGGGCTGGGACACCTGCCCGATGATCGGGTTTGACCCGGAAGCTCTGCGTCAGGAACTGAAGATTCCGGACCCTTATGTTCCGGCAATGCTCATTGCCATCGGCAAGGAGAATAGCACCAAGGCGCGTCCGCGCGGATATCGCAAGCCTGTTGCGGAATTTGTGAGCTATAACCAATTTCAATAATTTAGCACTGTCATGACGGTTGTAAGACCACTGTAAATCATGAACAGGCGTTCTGAAGAGGGTGCTGCACGCTGGTAAAGGGCAATTTCTTCGTAAATCGATCAAATTCATAAACAATCCCGCCTTGAATGACGATGATGATTATAGAGGACAGGATCGGACAGTTGGTCCGGTGCTGCAGTGGTTATCGTAACGGTCAAGGAGGGGGAAGGATTGATCAGTCATATAAGAGGAAATTGCCTGGCCAGAGTTGCAGGCCTGCTTCTGCTGCTCATCATTGCTGCCTGCGGCAATTTGGAGAATGCATCTGTACAGGAAACCTCATTGGCAGCTCAGACTGAACAGCCTTCAGCGCATATAGATACGATTAATACACAAGCGCTGGCGAATGAAGAGGAAGGATCGGAAGCGGTTAGTCTTGGGGTATCCGAAGGCGGCTCGGGGGTGCGGGAAGGCCGTGGCGGTGGCAGCCAAGCGAAGCTGAGCGAGCAGGCGGTGGACGTTGTGGCTCAGATGTATGAGGCGCTGGAGGCAGGGAATCAGCCTGCGTATCTCAAGCTGGCGGACATTCCGGAAATGCGCCATTCTCCGGCGAAGACACAGGCACTTTTTGATGAAGCTCGCAAGCGGAAGCCGCATGCTGATCGCTTTAAGCTGCTGGGCAAGCAGGAGCTGGATGAAGAGAGCCGCGAGCTGCTCGATATCACCTATGGCAGTCAGGCTGAAATTGTGCTGGAGGAGCTCAGCCAAGGGGATCGGCACGTGTGGATTGTGACGATATTTCCGGACGGAGCCAAGGTTGTGGACCAGAGCACCATTTACCCGGGGGCCTATGAGTTAGGAAGGAATGCTTCTATCGAAGAGCTGGTTCAGGCAAGCATCCTGAAATTGATTGATGATCGACAATTCCTTGCATCCAAGCATAAAACCCCGTTGTTCACTCCGGTACAGACGGTAGCGCTTATCTACCAGGCTGCGCAGGAGGGGAATGAGGAGGCTTTTTTTGCTGCATGCGGAGGGGAGGAAGGATTCTTTGCAGGCGGCCGTGCAGGGGATATGCTGGAATTCAACCAGTGGATGAGCAAGTTCGGCAGTGTCCTGTCTTTTCCGATCCAGGAGCTGGCCCGCACCCATCTGAACGCCGAGTATACCGCAGAGTATGACGGGCGTTTTGGGCCGGACTGGCATTTTGTAGCCGCAATGGATCCGGATGATCGGTATGCGCACCGCGGGACGTACTGGATTCTGACCCCGAACAACGATGCCACTCGCTATGTGGTGAGAGAAGCCTTTACAACAGAGCTGGATCCTTTCTTGAACGATGCTTTCAAAGCGCAGTTAAGGTAGAGCAGCTGAATAACATATCCCGAATGAAAAAGAGGCTCCGATCCGCTGATAAGGCTGGTTCGGGGCCTCTTCTTGTTATATCCAGGACATCCAGCTGGCGGCTGCGTCTCCTCTGTTTATGGCTGCAGGTTTTCCAGCAAGTTCATCGTTTCATTGATTTTATCGATCGTCTGCATGATTCCGGAATTCTGGAACTCGGTAACGCCGTTCTGAATCTGTTCCATATAGCCGTTAATATCTGTTAACAGTGTATCATTCAAGCTGGTCAGCTGCTCATGGATACTCTGGGCGAGTGCAGGGGCTTCCAGCCCATTGAACTCGGCGATGCGGTTTTTCATCTGTTCCAGCTCCTGCGTGAGCGCCTCCTTCGCCTGTGGATCCGTTGCGGCTTGTCGGGCTAAATCGGGCAAGGACTGGGCAAATTGGGATGCTTCATTGATATAAGTGCCGGCCTCATTGGTATAATCAAGCGATTCGTTGACCGTGTCCAGGACATTACAGCCGGATAAGACGGCAACGATGCATGCGACCCATAATCCATTCATCCATTTACGCAACATGATAGACCTCCTGTCTTTCTGGATTGTGCGTTCTTCCTTAATACGTATTACCCGCGATGAAGGTTTATCTTTTTTTTATGATCGCGTTAGCGCTATTCTAACAGATCGGGCGGATAATAAAAAACCCCCTCTCGTGCTCGGGAGAGACGGGAGGGGATTCGTTGGTACTGATTCAATTGTAAGTAGGATGCTCCTTTGATCAGGTCTGTCTGGCTTCAAGCCGTTTCGCGACCAGAGACAGCGAGTAATTGACGGTGAAATAGAGTAATGAAGCAAAGATAAGTGCTGGAATGACGTAAGCGAAGCTTGAGCCGCTCAATACTTGCACGTTCCGCATTAGCTCCGGAAGTGAGATGATCACTGCCAGCGATGTGTCTTTGATCAGGGCGATAAACTGGCTGACCATCGGCGGCGACATGCGGCGCAGGCCCAGCGGCAGAATGATATGCCTGAGGGTCTGCATATAACTTAACCCTGAAGCCCGGGCCGCTTCCACCTGGCCTTTGTCCACAGATGAGAGACCACTGCGTACGATTTCGGCAATCATTGCGCCTTCAAATATGCTAAGCCCAACGACGGCGGCCCAAAATACGGGGAGCCGTAGCCCTGTTTGTGGAAGAACAATCCCGATAAAAAAGATGATTAGCAAAAGCGGCAGGTTGCGGATGGTATCTACGATAAAAGCGATGACTGTCGACAGCACAGGAATGCGGGCATAACGTATCGTGCCCAGCACCACGCCGAGAATAAAGCTGAACACAATCGCAAGCCCGGCAACCTGCAGCGTCATCCAGAAGCCCTGCAGCAGAAAGCGCAGATTGGGCCAGGAATAAGCACCGGCAAAATCCAACTCGCCCCACCTCCTCTGTTGTCATTTCATGAATGGACTATTTGATTCATGCATTGCTGCGGGCAAAGCGGCGTTCCATATAATGAACCGCCATGCTAAGCGGTACGGTAAGTACAAGATAGAACAGAGCGACAAACGTATAGACCGGGATCGGCAGGAACGTGTCCGAACTGATCAGGTCGGCATAGTACATGAGGTCAAGCCCTGCTACGACGCCGAGAATGGCAGAGTTCTTCACCAGGTTAATCATCTGGTTGCCTACTGCGGGCAGCACTACCTTAACTGCTTGCGGCAGGACGACATGCCACATGCTCTGCACATAACTCAGCCCGGAGGAGCGGGCAGCCTCGGTCTGTCCCTTGGGCACGGCCTGGATGCCAGCCCGAATGGCTTCCGCAATGAACGAGGAGGTATACACCATCAGGCCGATCGTGCCGGAAGAGAATCCGTCCAGCGGAATGCCTAGAGAAGGCAAGCCGAGAAAGAAGAAAAAGACGACAACCAAAAGTGGAATATTCCGTAAAAACTCGACATAGGCCGCTCCGAACACATTCAGCCAGCGATAGGGCGAAATGCGTAAAATCGCGATGATCGTGCCGATGATCAGACTTCCGATCAGGGCAAGAAGGCTTGCCAGCACGGTCTGACCGAATCCTTGCATGTAGCGGTCCCAATGGTCAAACAGCACGCTGGAATCCCATATGACCAATCACATTCACCTCCTGTTGCTCTAAGTTTGCGGTGTTATATCGGTATTCGGTGATACCATCCCGTCGTTTATTCGGGTTTTACACCCATCCACTGCTCATACAGTCGGTCGTATTCGCCGCTTTCCTTCATCTCGCTCAGCAGCTCATTCACGACGTTAACGAACTCGGTCTCGCCTTTCTTAATCGCCATGCCGTACGGTTCATCGGTGAAATTGCCGCCAACAAGATGATAGTTCGGGTCTTGCTGCTGCATGCCGAGCAGAATGGCGTTATCGGTCGTGAGCGCATCCCCTTGACCGGCTCGCAGGGCTGTAAAGGCATCCTGATAATTCTCAAATTCCAGCACCTGGGCATCCGGCGCTTTCTCTCGGATGTTCTGCGCGGAAGTCGAGCCTTTAACAGCGAGCACCTTCGTATCTTTATTCAGACTTTCCAGTCCGGTGATCGGACTGTCCACCTTGACGAGCAAGGATTGGCCCGCTTCAAAATAGACATCGCTGAAATCCACCTGCTGCTTGCGTTCATCCGTAATGGTCATCGTGGCGATGATGATGTCGATCTCACCGCTTTGCAGGAGCGGGATGCGCGTCTTGGAAGTGACCTCCCGCAGCTCGATCTTCGTTTCATCACCCAGAATTTTTTTGGCCAGCGCTTTGGCAATGTCGATATCGAAGCCCTCAACATTGCCGGTAGCCGGATCCTGGAGGCCGAATAGCTTGGTATCATATTTCACCCCGGCAATCAGCTTATCGCGTTCCTTGATCGCCGCGAGCGTTGCGCCGCCGGCTTCGGAGGAGCTTCCTCCTTCGGATGCGTTGCCTCCCGTAGCGTTGTTGCCGCATGCGGCAAGCACGAGAATGAAGATGAGTGACAGCATAGCTACACTCTGCTTGAATGTTCTTGTAAATCCGTTCTTCATGTATAAGTCCCCCTTGAAATAGGATGATTAATGATGAAGCAAACGACTTAGGAACGTGCGGGCTCTCTCTTCCTTCGGTTGTTTGAAGAAGTCTTCGGATGTGGCATCCTCGACGATCCGTCCCTCATCCATGAATATGACGCGGTCGGCCGCTTCCTTGGCAAAGCCCATTTCATGCGTAACAATCACCATCGTCATCCCTTGATGGGCCAGTGAGCGCATCACATCCAGCACCTCGCCGATCATTTCCGGATCAAGGGCGGAGGTCGGCTCGTCAAACAACATAATTTTCGGGTTCATCGTTAATCCGCGGGCAATCGCCACTCTCTGCTGCTGTCCGCCGGACAGCTGGGAAGGATAGCTGTCGGCCTTGTCGCCAATGCCGACCCGGTTCAGGTAGGTCATGGCTTTCTCCCTGGCCTCTGCATTGGACATTCCAAGCACTTTGACAGGGGCGAGAATGATGTTATCGATGACTTTTTTGTGAGGATACAGATTGAAGTGCTGGAACACCATTCCGATTTCCCGGCGGAAACGATTGATGTCGATCTTCTTGTTGTGGAGGGGGACGCCATTGACAACCAGTTCTCCGTCGGTTATCGTCTCGAGCCGGTTGATGCAGCGAAGCAGCGTGCTTTTGCCGGAGCCTGAGGGGCCGACAATGACGACCACTTCTCCCTGGCGAATCGTCAGGTTGATCTCCTTCAGTACATGAAAACTGCCAAAATACTTGTTGACATGCTTAAACTCAATCAGTCAGAATCGCCTCCTAAAATATGTTAGTTTAGCGTCACCTATGTGTGAGCTTCATTAATATGGAGGTGTTAACCTTATTAAACAAATATGGTTAACCCTGTCTGTACCATACCAATTTCAGATAAATTTAGCAAGAGTTTAGGGGTTTGATGTATAATACATGTCATGAAGGTAGGGGAGAAGGATGGAGAAACGAGCGAAACTGCATGAACTCGATATGGTTCGTGGCATGGCTATTATGGGGGTTATGATGGTTCATGCGACTTCTTTTGCCACGGTCCAGATGCGGGGCGACCGCTTTTTTGGGCTATATAACTTTTTAAACATTTTTTCCAAAGTTGGAACCACAACGTTTATTTTTTTGAGCAGCTTTGTGCTGTTCTACAACTACTTCCGCCGTCCGCTGGACAAGGAGGTTTTTGTCCGGTTTTACCGCAATCGGCTGATGTATATCCTGGTGCCGTATGTGTTGTTTTCGGTGCTGTTTTTTATATTGACCTGGGCAGACAGGGGGCTGGAGTGGAAGGCTGCGGCGATGCTTCAAGACTTCTGGCCTAAACTGCTGACGGGCAAAGCCTACACGCATTTGTATTTTATCTTCATTAATATACAGTTCTACCTTCTGTTTCCAGTTATTCTCCTGTTGCTAAGACGCTATCGGTGGGCGGCAGCATGGAGCGTATGGATCGGGATAGCGCTGCAGTGGCTGTTCTATACAGCCAATGACGCATGGTGGGATGTGACGAACCGGAACAGCTGGTCCTTGTCTTTTCTGTCCTACTATTTTCTCGGGGCTTGGCTTGGCATTTACTTTGATCGTATTCAAATATGGCTGCAGGATACCCGGGATGCGGCCCGGCCGTGGCTCCGGCAGCTTGGCTGGGCGGCGCTGTGGATGGCCTGGCTGGCTGCAGGCATAACCCATGTTGTACTTCGATATCGGGAACGCCTCTATGAGATGGCGTATCATCCGCTGCTGTTTGACGCGTTCTGGAATGTGCATACGCTGGCTACGGCGCTTGTGATGGTGCAGACAGCGCTCTGGCTGCGAGATGTCAGCACCTGGTGGGGCAAAGGGCTTCGCTGGCTTGGCGTTTATTCGTTTGGCGTTTATCTTGTTCATCCGCTCGTCCTGTTCGTCTATCGCAAATTTCCTCCGGTATCGGAGCAGTCCTGGATTCAGCTTGGCTGGTATGCAGGAGGATTGGTTAGTGCGGTGGGCATCTCCGCTCTGCTTGTCTATGGGATGAGCCATATGGGAAGATGGACATGGGCGCTGTTCGGCCGGCTGCCTGGCAACACCCGTCCTCGCGGCAGGGACAATGCACCTGGATCAGGGGCACCAGTCCCCGAGACGCCGGTTCCGGACGGAAGCAGCACGAGCACGCTGCAAGGATAACTGCATGATGAAGGGAGTGTGGACGGAATGAGCGAGAACAAGGAGCTGCCGCAAGGACTGTGCGAGTGGCTGAACGGCCGGGATCTGGAATCCAAGTCAGATACCGCGATGGTGCTGCTCACGGTGACGGAGGATGGATGGCCGCATACGGCGATGATCAGTGCGGGCGAGGTCATTGCGCTGGATAGAGGCCGCCTTCGTCTGGCTTTGTGGCCGGGGACGGTGACGGCCGGCAATATGAAGCGGACCGGGCAGGCGACGCTGGTTACCGTTCATGATGGTGCGGTCCACTCCATTCGGCTCCGGGTCAAGGCGCTCCCTGACGTCGAGGGGGCACGCCATCCACGCCAGCGTTTTGCAGCCGACGTTGTCCATGTGCGCGAGGACCGGGCGAAGTATGCCGAGGTGCTGAGCGGGGTCACCTTCCGGCTCCATGACCCTGCCGAAGTGCTCAAGCGGTGGAGCGAGACGATTGCGGAGCTGCGGGAAGAGGAGGCGCGTTAAGCGCTCTGGAATTTTTCCTTCCCATGAACCTCCTTGCTTGTCATAAAATTGGGACAATCGGTATATACTTAGTTATAGGAAGCGGCCTTGAGGCGGCTTCGAAAAAAAGAATATCGAAAATGAAGTGCCGAGTGTTTGCTATCGGACATAAACTGTGGTAATATAGGAATATCGAAATCGACCTGAATTCACATATTGTAGAGGGTTGTCATTTCCGGTAACCTTGTGCAATATGTGAATTTTTTTATTCCGTCTGTGAAGAAAAAAGGTCATATAAATATAGTTTAAAGGAGGACATATCCCATGCAAACAGGAACTGTTAAATGGTTCAATGCAGAGAAAGGCTTCGGTTTTATCGAGGTTGAAGGCGGTAACGATGTATTCGTTCACTTCAGCGCGATTCAAGGCGACGGCTTCAAAACGCTGGACGAAGGCCAACGCGTTGAGTTCAACATTGTTGAAGGCAACCGTGGACCACAAGCTGAGAACGTTGTAAAGCTGTAATGATATGAGGTTGGGCTGCTCTTAATGTGCGACATTAAGAGCAGTCTTTCTTTTATTTGCATCCGCAAAAAAAACGCTGGGGACGATTGTTTAACCAGACAAGGAATGGAGGAGCGCTCATGTATTCACGTAAAAATTCAATGGAAAGTATTCCAGAGGAATTAACGGAGGTTTGGTCATGCACACAGGATGATTGCAAAGGATGGATGCGTGATGACTTCGCGTTTGAAGTGGAGCCTGTGTGTCACCTGTGCCAATCCCCCATGATCAAGGAAACAAGAACTCTGCCCTTGCTTGTCAACACGAACAAACAACAGAAATCCCTTGGAAAAGGGATTCAGATCGAGCGTAAATAGCATAGCCGCCAATGCGTACTACAAGCGGACATCGCGTTACGAAATCACGTTAACGAAATCGCGCTGATCCCAGAGTTCCGGATGACCTCGGAGCTCTGGAGGAGCGCGTCATAGCGGGCGGGTTGTCATATTGATGACAGCTCGCTTTTTTTTGATGGGAGCCGGCATGAAAGACCGGAGATGACAGATGCCTATGGAGATGAACGTACAGCAAGAGCTGTGTCCGAAAGGTTAAGCTGTTAAAATACTCATCCGCTGAATGAAAGGGGAAGACATGGAACCAACAATCATCACGAATAAAGAAGCTCTCCCTGCACCCAAGCAGAGGAAGCTGTGGATCGTTTTCTTGCTCGGAAGCCTGTCAGCGTTCGGGCCTTTGTCGCTGGATATGTATTTGCCGGCCCTTCCCAAGCTGGCCGACGATCTGAATACGACCGTTTCACTGGCTCAGATGAGTTTGACCGCCTGCATGCTGGGACTTGCGCTGGGCCAACTGCTCGCAGGCCCCTTGAGCGATGTGAAGGGAAGACGGGGCCCCTTGCTCGTGGGACTGATGGTCTACACCGTAACATCGGTGCTGTGTGTGTTCACGAGCAGCATCTGGGTGTTCCTGCTGCTTCGGTTTATTCAGGGACTGGCGGGCGCTGCGGGAATTGTCCTCTCACGCGCGATGGCAAGGGATATGTATGAAGGGACGGAACTGACCAAATTCTTCTCCATGCTCATGCTTGTCAATGGAGCAGCGCCGATACTAGCTCCGATTCTCGGCGCGCAGGTGCTGCTGTTTGCGGATTGGCCGATCGTATTCATCGTGCTGGGCGTTTATGGGCTTCTGATGCTCGTATGTGTAATTGCCGGACTGAAGGAGACACTGTCTCCCGAACGCCGCTCGACGGGCGGAATCCAGGCGACGCTCAAGACGTTTGGCAATCTGATGAAGGATCGGGTGTTTATGGGCTATGCCTTGACCCAGGGCTTCATTATGGCGGGGATGTTTGCCTATATTTCAGGCTCGCCATTCGTGCTGCAGGATATTTATGGCGTATCACCGCAGATGTTCAGTTTGATTTTTGCCTTGAACGCGTTCGGCATTATTGCTGCTGCCCAAGTGACCGGACGGCTTGCCGGCAGAGTCGATGAAGCGAAGATGTTCCCGGCCGGGGTGACGCTGGCCACCATCGGCGGGGTGCTGCTGCTTGGTGCGCTGGCTGTTGGAGGCGAGCTGTACCTGGTGCTGCCGCCGCTGTTCCTGGCCATAGCAAGCGCCGGCATTGTCAGCACTTCCGGTATGGCACTGGCGCTGCGCAACCACGGACATAATGCCGGCAGCGCATCTGCGCTGCTCGGACTGTTAACGTTCATTATCGGCGGTATGGCTGCTCCCCTCGTCGGCTTGGGCGGGAAATCGACGGCATTGCCGCTTGGCATCGTGATTGCTGCCTGTGAGCTGGGGGCGGTTCTCTGCTACTTGGGCATGGTGCGGCGGAAGCGATAATCCGGTTTAACCCGATATAAGGATAGTGTGCATATAGGAAACCCCGATCGCCTGGCTGCTGATCGGGGTTTGTTCGTCTGTTTGTTTATGACCTGCACACGGCGCTTCGGCGTTCGGATGTTCGGCAGATGAAGAATTTAGGCCTGATGACATGGCTGTTGGTGCAAGGGCCGAGCCGAAGTGAGCTGCAACGGACAGCATACGATGCTTTTTGACAAGCACCAGGAGAGCGGTCATATGGACCAAATTCCTATAACCCGAAAAAGCGATCCCTAATACGAAATCTGAAACCTTACATAAAGGGTGAAGGGAGTATAAAATCAAAGTACACATCAACATTGTAAGGGTTTACATTCGACAGTGCTCACCTGGAGGTTAGAATTATGCAGAACACACCACAAGCTGGGGCTTTACCCGACATCAGCATCGATCCGGCGGCCAAGCCGGGGCCAAGTCCGGAGGACAAGCGGCAGGCCAGAAAGCAGTGGCTCAAGAAGCTGTACAGTCAGCGCCACCTGCAGATTATGGCGCTGCTTGGTGTCGCTTGGATGTTCGTCTTCAACTATATTCCGATGTACGGGATTATCATCGCTTTCAAAGAATTCAATATCATCAAATCCATTAGCGAAGCCCCGTGGGTTGGCCTGGATCACTTCAGGGAGTTTTTCTCCAACGATGATTTTGCGGTGGTCATGAAGAATACACTGGGCATCAGCTTGCTCAAGTTGTTCATTGGATTTCCGCTGCCGATCATCTTTGCGCTCTTCTTGAACGAAGTCCGATCGGTACGCTACAAGCGAACGATTCAAACGATATCGTATCTGCCGCACTTCCTGTCCTGGGTTATTCTCGGGGGGATCCTGATCACCTGGCTGTCCGACGTCGGGGTGATCAATAAATTGCTGCTGACGCTGAACCTGATTAACGAGCCGATCACGTATCTGGCGGAACCGCAATATTTCTGGGGCATTGTCATCGCCTCGGATATATGGAAAGAGCTCGGCTGGTCGGCGATCATCTACCTGGCGGCCATTGCGAGTGTGTCGCCGGAGATGTATGAGGCAGCGACGATTGATGGAGCTGGCCGCTTCCAGAAGATGTGGTACATTACACTTCCGAGCATCAAGGCGACGATCTCGATTCTGTTCATTCTCGCCATTGGCGGTGTGCTTAACTCCAACTTCGATCAGATTCTCGTGCTCCGCAATCCGCTCAATGAAAGCGCGAGCAACGTTATCGACATTTTTGTATATCACACAGGGCTTCAGAACGGGCGATACTCCTACGCGCAGGCGGTCGCATTGTTTAAATCGGTGATTGCCATCATTCTGCTCCTGATCGCGAATCGCGTCACCAAGAAGCTGAACGACACATCGCTATTCTAGGGAAGGGGAGTGCCTTGTATGTTTAAACGAAAAACAAAAGGCGAAGCGGTTTTTGACCTATTTAACAACTTCGGCATGCTGATTGTGTGCTTTATCACCATCTATCCGATCTGGTACGTGCTTGTGAATGCCTTTAACGAAGGGCAGGATGCGATGCGCGGGGGCATCTATTGGTGGCCCCGGGTGTTCAGCCTGGAGAACTTCGAGGCTGTATTCCAGAGCTCCGGCATTATGACGGCGATGGGAGTGACTGTCGCCAAGACGGTAATCGGCGTTGTGGTGCACGTGCTGTTCACCGCGATGGTCGCGTACGCCTTCTCCCGCAGAGGGCTGATCTTTGGCAAGTTTTACATTTTGATGGGGACGGTCACGCTCTTCTTTGGCGGCGGATTGATTCCGACCTACCTGCTGATTCGGGATTTGAATATGCTTGACAGCTTTATGGTATATATCATTCCGGCCATGTTCAGCTTCTTCGATCTCATAATCTTCATGACCTTCTTCCGGGATATTCCCGATGGTCTTGAGGAAGCAGCGAGAATTGACGGGGCCAACGACTGGTCGATCTTCTTCCGGGTTGTGCTGCCGGTATCGATGCCGGTTGTCGCGACGATCGCGCTGTTCCACGGCGTGTATCAATGGAATGATTACTTTACCGGTGTCATTTATATCAACAATGCCGACTTGCAGCCGATACAGACCTATCTGTACAAGGTTGTTGCCCAGTCAAGCTCCAACCAGATGATGGCTCAGGTTCCGGGCGGTGTGGCCAAGACGGTCACCTCGCAGTCGATCAAGCTGGCTACGATGGTTGTAACCACACTGCCGATTGTGTTTGTATATCCATTCCTGCAGCGATATTTTGTCAAAGGCATGATGATTGGCTCAATCAAGGGCTAATGGATCCGGCGATTGCCGGGGCTGTCCGCTTCAGTAAATGCTGCAAGTGGACAGCGCATGTCTTGACATGATATAAATAATAATTTTAATACAAGAAAAGGGGAAAAAACATGAGCAAGATGCTTAAGCCAAAAAGCCTTCTGTTGTTGATGTTTGCGCTTGTGATGGCCTTTACGACGGCATGTTCGTCGGGTGGCGGCACAACCGCTTCCGAGAAAGAGCCAGAAGCGCCGGCAAACGACGTACAGCTGACTGAAGATCAGCCGGGCTGGCAAGTCGACACTTCACCGATTACATTTGACTGGTATATTAACTTCGCCTGGTTCCCTAGCAAATGGGGTGAGGACATCACTTCCCAATACGTGACGGAGAAGACGGGCGTCAACATTAACTTCATCGTACCGGCTGGTAATGAAGCCGAGAAGATGAATACGATGATTGCATCCGGCAGCCTGCCTGACTTTATTACCCTCGGCTGGTATGAGGACGCGGTTAAGAAGATGATTGAAGGGGATCTGGTATTGCCACTGAACGAGCTGGCCGAGCAGTATGACCCTTACTTCTTCAAAGCAACAGATCCGGCGAAGGTATCCTGGTATACGCAGGAGGACGGCAACATTTACGGCTATCCGAATGCTTCCTCCTCGCCGAAGGATTACGAGAAATTTGGCGACAATATTACGTCCAACCAGACGTTCCTTGTCCGCAAGGACATGTACGAGGCGATTGGCAGCCCGGATATGCGCACACCGGAAGGATTTTTGAAAGCGCTTGAGGATGCCAAGAAGATGTTCCCAGAGGTTAACGGTCAGCCGCTGATTCCGCTTGGTCTGCATGACTTCCATGATAAAGGAAACAGCTCGCTCGAAGGTTACCTGCAAAACTTCCTGGCCATCCCTTATGATGAGAACGGCCAGCTGTTCGATCGCATTACTCACCCAGATTATGTGAAATGGCTGAAGACGCTCCGTCAAGCGAATGAAAAAGGACTGCTGTCCAAAGACATTTTCGTAGATAAGCGTCCGCAGATGGAAGAGAAGATCGCTCAAGGCCGCTACTTCGCTATGCTGTTCCAGCGCAGCGACATGGCAGCTCAGCAGAACGTTCTGTATGCTAATGACCCGAATTCCGTATATATTGCTGTAGACGGTCCGGCTAACTCCAACCTGGATCAACCAACGCTGTCGGGTCCTTCGATCTCCGGCTGGACCGTAACGCTGATCTCCAAGGATGTTAAGGATAAGGCACGTGCCATCCGCTTCTTGAGCTACCTGATCTCGGAAGAAGGACAACGTGACACGTACCTGGGTAAAAAAGGCGTAACTTGGGATACCATCGACGGCAAGGATCAGTTCCTGCCTGAGATTGCCGAGCTGCTGAACAGCGACCGCAGCACTTTTGACAAGGAATATGGCGCATCCCACACGTTCTGGATGATGATGGACAACAACATGACTGTAGATTGGGCTCCGCCTGCCGTAGAGCCGTTCAAGCAGATGGAAGACTGGACACGCGGCAAAGCGCAAAGCTTCTCCCAATTCGACCTGATTGATCCAGATGGCAGCAGTGAAGAGGGAATTATCAATGATAAAGTGCTGATCGAGTGGGGCAAGGCGCTGCCGAAACTGCTGCTCGCTTCATCCGAGGCTGAGTTTGATAAGATCTGGGGTGACTTCCTGGCGAAGCGCGATTCCCTGGGCTACGCCAAGGTACAAGAATATAGACAGAAGAAGTATGAAGAGAATGTGCAGAAGCTGGAGGAATTCCTTCAGTAATCCCTCTCCCCGTGGGAATGCAATAGGAAATTAACGGCTGCAAGGTACCTCGTGTCCGAATAAAATCGGATAAGGGGTGCCTTTTGCCGCGTGAAGAGCTATGATAGTGATGTTATCACGTATCGGCGGGTCTTACTTGCCGGTAGAAGTCCAAGAAACAACAGGAAGTGACCCGTCATGAATCGTATAGCGTCAATGGTTGAAGATTTTCGATATTGGTTCGGGCGCAGATCGATGCAAAGCCGCCTGGTGGCCACGTATATTGTCATTCTTTTGATTCCTAGCATCATCGTGTCGAATTACTTCTTTACCCAGATTCAGGACACGTATATCAGCGATGCGCTGAATCAGAATTCGTTTCTGCTGGAAATGGAAAAAATCAATATGCTAAGCCAGATTGAAGCGATGGAAGTGGCGGCGCTGCTAGCGGTTTCAGATTCGGCCATCAAGGAATACCTGAAGACCGATGACGAGCTTGAACCGGCTGGCCTGATTGATCTGGCACGAGGGCCGATCAAGGATATCGAGCGAATCCAGACAAATAATCCGAATATTTTGCATTTGCGACTGCATACGAACAATCCGTTTGTGATGGAGATCTGGCCGGTGATTTTTCAGGAGCGGCGCATTATTCAGGAGCAGTGGTATGCCGATGCCAAGAAGCTGGATGGGCGAGAGATGTGGGTGTTCAATCATCGGGACCCGGATCTGCTGCGCCGGAATGCAACCGACGTGTTCGAGGAGCGGCCGAAAGTATCGCTCATTCGCGAGATGGACATCGGGGCGTACTCCGGTATTCTCCAGGTTGATATGCTTATGATGCATTTTGCTCCGAAAATGTTCGCTGGCATCTACGATGAGGGCTCTCAGATGGCGATTGTGGACCGGGAGGGCCGGTTGTTCATGGACCGCAACCAGTCGTTTATGGCGAATAATGAAGCGCTTCAGCAGGAAGTATTGTCACAATTAGCCATGTTGAAGGAGCAGGCCGAGGAGAACGAGGAGCGCAAGGATATCGTCCATACCCGGTTTGTGGTGGAGGGAGAACCGTATCTGCTGATCACCACGTCTCTTGAACGTCTTCAGGCGGATGTGCTCAACGTGGTGTCTTTGGAGGGGGCGCTTGATCAGGTGTCCGGGGCGCAGAAGCAGATTATTACCGCATTTGTCATTCTGATCGGTGTGCTCTCAGTCATTACGTATTTCATGAATACGTTTATTCTGAAAAATCTGCGTCGATTAACGGAGACGATGAAGCGTGTCAGAAGGGGTGAGGTGGAATCCCGAATCGATATTCGCGGCGGCGGAGAAATCGGGGAGCTGGCCCATCATTTCAACAAGCTGATCCATACCATTCACGAGCTGATCGCCCAGGGCGTTCGCAAGCAGGCTGTGACTAAGGAAGCGGAGCTGCGCACGCTTCATAGCCAAATCGACTCTCATTTTCTGTATAATACACTAGAAAATATTAAGATGCTGGCGGAGATCGAGGGTCAGCGGACGATATCAGATGCATTGACTTCCCTTGGAGGGATGATGCGCTATAACTTTAAATGGTCAGGTGAGTACGTCAAGCTGAAGGATGAGATCCAGCACATACGCAATTATATTGATGTGATGAACATCCGTTTCGACGAGCCGATCCGGCTCGAGCTGTGCATTCCATCAGAGTTCATGGAGCTGGAAATGCTGAAGATGTCGCTGCAACCGATCGTGGAAAACGCAGTGAAGCATGCATGGCCAGGTATTGAGGACGGAGAGCGCAAGATTAAGATCGAGGTCGTGGCCTGGCAGGAGGATGAGATCACCATATATGTGACCGATAACGGGATCGGAATTGAGCCGTATCGGCTTGGCCGCCTGAACGAGAATATCCGGATGTCGGAGTTTCATGAGCTGCCGCAGGCGGGATATGCCCGCAGTGATCAACGGACAGAGGGCATAGGTCTGCGAAATGTTCATCAGCGTATCCAGCTCTTTTATGGCAAAGAATACGGTCTTGACGTAAGCAGCGAGGAAGGGCAGTACACCATGGTCACCATCACGTTTCCAAAGGTGTTAATTTCAAGAGGGGGCATAATAGATGAGAAGTCTGATGATCGTGGATGACGAGCGTAATATCCGGTACGGACTGAAGACGATGATCGAAAGAGAATTTCCGGACATGTATGATATCCGTATGGCCGCTCATGGACGAGAGGCTGTGGGGATTTACCAGGAACATGCGGCAGATATTGTCATAACGGATATTCGTATGCCTGTGATGGACGGAATCGAGCTGATTAAGTCCCTGGCTGATATGGAGAGCGGAAGCGGGCGAGGGATAAGGCCGATTGTGATTATTCTGAGCGGATATGATGATTTTGAGTATGCGAAGGCTGCAATCCAGTATCAAGTCAAGGATTATTTGCTGAAGCCGATCCGGAGGGATGAGCTGTTTGCCGCTCTCCGAAAGTCGGAGGAAGCGCTGAGCCGACAGGCGGATATGACCAAGAAAGTGGCGGAAAGCGAAATGTATCTGCAGCAGCTTCGAATCGAGCGTCTGAAAGAGCTGCTGGAGCTTCCGGAAGGTCAGGAGATGAATGAGGAGAACGGTGAGGGAGCGATTGGATTCGATGCCTTTACGAAGCCGTTCTGGGTCGCCGTGATGAAATACAAGTATATGGATGGCACTGTTATGAATCGGGATGAATTGAAGCAGTTGGTGGAGAACCTGCATGACGGATCGCTAGGCAAGGTAAATGCTTGTTTCCATAACGGAGCCGGAAGAGTTGTCATGGTTGGCAGCTCCATGGAGATGTTCGAGGAGTTGTCCCGGACGTTTGCAGTAAGAGAGCTGGACGGACTGTTCCTGGGGATCAGCAGGGAAGGACGGGAGTATACGGACATTCGGAAATGTTACAGAGAGGCGTTTACAGCGCTGAGCTATACGTTTATCTATCCGAATATCCGGCTGATGAAGCATAAGGACATTGAGGGGCAGCGCCGCAGCTATCCGGTGCCGGAAGAGGGAATACGCAGATTGGGCAACCTGCTGGGCACGGAGCGAGAGCGCGATCTGAAGGTTCTGCTGTCGGAAATTTTTCACATAGAGGATATGCCGAATGTGGACATCGAGTATTTGGAGCGGGTGAGCCGGCGGATCAATGAACAAGTATTTGACGAGGTGTTCCGCAAGTATGGGGAGTCGCTGGTCGAGGTGCTCAAGCTGTACCGCAGAGTCGGCACGATGGACAACTTCCGTCATTTCCATGACTACTATCGCAATCTGGAGTTTCTGCTGCTGGGGGTGAATGATTACATTAAAGGCGTTCGCACCGCCCACAGCGAGCATTCGGAGATTAAAGCGGCGATAACCTTCATGGAGGAAAACTACCATAAGCCGCTCAATATGGCGATGGTGAGCAATCATGTATCTTTGAATTATTCGTATTTCAGCGAGGCGTTCAAGAATCATACAGGGGAGAACTTTGTGGTCTACCTGAAGAAGCTGCGAATCGCTAAGGCCAAGGAGCTGCTGGAGAAAGAATCGATGAAGACGATGGATATCGGCAAGGCGGTCGGCTTCGAGAATTCCAAGCAATTCTCCCGCGTGTTCAAGGAGCTGGAGGGCATTTCCCCGCATGAGTACCGGTTGAAGCTGCAGATCGAAGCGAGCTTGAACAGCGATTCGGACTGCAGCTAGGACATTCCCCTGCAGCTTATCAGGCCTTGGGAACCATGTTGATGTTCTGGGAAGGAAAGCAAAGGAAGGAGCCTTGCGGCACACACACCCACGCCTTAAATAGTATGGAGAAGAAGCAGTCCTCTCTTCATTGGGGGGCTGCTTTTTGCCATCTTGATGCGTGTTTGTTGCCTTTCCGTACCTCCCTAGCATCATTATCCCTTTTGTTCAGGAAGGTAGCTGCCTGATCAAAGGGGATAATGATGCTAAGCCCACGGTAAAGCGAGTCCGTGCTTCGGCCACGACCGCACGATTGCACGGGGCCCGCATGAACCCCGTCGACCGCACGATTGCCACGGCCCGCATGGACCCCGTCGACCGCACGATTGCACGGCCCGCATGGACCCCGTCGACCGCACGACTGCATGGCCTGCATGAACCCCGTTGACCGCACGATTGCACCGACTGCACGGCTAACGCTAAGGTCCAATAGAAAACGCGTGCCTGAGAGGCACGCGCTGCATAGTGGAGTAAACGTATCTTTCGTCAAACGACAAGTCTCTATCTTATTGCCCAGCTGTAGCGGCGGACTCCATGCAGGACAGGTTCATCGTCATTTTGCGGGTGATTTCCTTCTGCCATTTCTCATCGCCAAGCTGAATCGCCAGATTCAACAGGTCCAGGTAATCGTCAATCTGCAGAGAACTACGCTTAAAAGTGGTTTTCATCGGGCATCCGGCTCTCCTTTTATATAAACTCGCAGTCAAGGGGGCACGTTCTCAGTGCTTTCTCACTTGTCCGGTAATGATAATCATTATCATATAACTACCTTCATTATAACGACTTCCCGGTCAAATGCAAGTTTTTTTGTAGGATTATTTAGCCGAACGCATTATTTCATAAAGAAACGCTGTCGATACTGGCGCGGGGAAATCCCTTCGATCTTGGCAAAAGAGGATGTAAAGTAGGCCGCGTGATTGAAGCCGACCTCTTCCGCAACACGGCTGATGCTCATGTCGGTTTGCAGCAGCAGCATTTTCGCCTGTTCGATCCGGTAGCGCTGCAAATATTCGACAGGGGAGCAGCCGAATTCCTTCTGCATGCATCTGGCGATATAGACCGGGTGAAAATTGATGCTGTCCCCGAGCCTCTGAGCTTTGAAGTCCTCCCGGTAATGCTGGCGCAAATAAGCGGCAGCCTTCTCCGCGCAGGCCGATGAAGGAGAGGCGGCGGGCGTGTCAAGCGCCGCGGCCAGCTGCTCGATCAGCTCCTGAAAAACGACCTGCTGCCGCCACAGCGACTTCGGCTGATGGCCATGCTGGGCGAGCGAGGACAGTGCGGCCAGCAGTTCCAGCGCTTTCGCAGGCTGGGGCAGGGTGCCGAACAGCGGGATTTTGATCGTGAAATAGTTAGGCGTCATTGCCTTGAGCTCCGTAATCTCTTCCTTCCTTAGGAGTGTGCCGGACTCGTCCGCGCTCCACTCGCCTGAAGTTTGAAAGTGGAGCCAGTAATAATCGGTATCCACCACACATCCTCGGGTCCCGTAATGGTGGGTATCCGGCCGCAAAATAAGAAACATGCCCGGCTTGATCTCATACGGACGGCCATTCTCGGTGACGTCCAGCTGTCCTCTTCTCACAACAAGAAGATCGAAGATGCCGATGTTGATGCGATTCGGATGTCCGGCTCCGATGGGAGCATGGGTCATCCCGCTATGAATGTATTCCGGAAGCGGGGGAACCCGGAAGTTCAGCAGTGTCATAAAAAGAAAGCCCTTTCGTAAATTCGAGGTTTGAATATTTAAAATTTACGTTCGTAAACTGATATTTTATCTCCAGTATACCATCTATAATGTGTTAAGGCTAAACGCGGTTTGGCCCAAGTCAGACAGAATTGCTCTATACTTCACTGGAGGTTGGAATGTTGGATAAAGATACTAAAAAATTCACGTTATGGGTACTCGCATGGCCCATATTTATTGAGCTGTTCCTGCAGTTTCTGCTGGGGGCAGTTGATACATTGATGGTCAGCCGGATATCGGATGATGCGGTGGCCGTGGTCGGATTCTCCAACCAGCTGTTTCAGGCGATGACGACCCTGTTCGTGACGGTGGCCAGCGGTGCGGGCATCCTGATCGCTCAGAAGCTCGGCTCCCGCAAGTCTGGCGATGCACGAATCATCGCGATTATGGCGGTTAGCTCGACAACGATCATCGGGATTGCATGCAGCGTCGTTCTGTATGTCATGCCCGAATCGATTGCTTCGGTCCTGCAAATGCCGGAGCATCTGCTGCCGCTGGCAGGAACGTATATTTCCATCGTCGGCGGGGGCATGGTACTGGTTGCCATGATGTCCACGCTGAGCACGGTCATTCGCAACACGGGCAATACGCGCGGGCCGATGTATGTGGCGATTGGCATGAACATCATTCATGTGATTATGAACTACGGGTTTATTTTTGGTGCGTTCGGGTTCCCGGAGTGGGGACTGGCGGGTGTGGCGATCTCTACGGTGGCCAGCCGTTTGCTGGCGGTGCTGCTGCTGATATACATGTTCCTGCGGTCGTTTGAATACCGGATCAAATGGCGTGAATTCAAAGTCTTTGATCGCCCGCTGTTCGGCGAAATTCTGAGAATTGGCTGGCCGCTTGGCGTCAATCTGTCCTGCTGGGTGTTCTCGCAGCTGATCATTTACGCCTTCATCGCGACTCTTGGAGCGACTGAACTGGCGGCAAGAACCTATATGAACACGCTGGAGTCGTTCTGCTTCCTGCTTGGCTCCTCGATTGCTATGGCTGCCCAGATTCAGATTGCGCATCTGTACGGGGAAGGCCGCATCCGCGAAGCATACCGGAGTGCTTACCGGGCGCTGGGGTTCGGGCTAATCTATGTCGTCGTGAACGCGTTCATTCTGTATGTGTTCGGCAAACAGCTGCTCGGTCTGTTCTCGAGTGACCCGGCGATTATTGCGCTTGGCGCATCCCTGCTCGGGATGAATCTGATTCTGCAGCCGGGCAAAATGATCAACATGGCGCTTGGCAACTCGCTGAACGCAGTGGGCGACACCCGGTTCACGATGTATATCTCGCTCGGCTCGATGTGGATTGTGGCGACGGTCCTGTCCTATGTGCTGGGCATCCGGCTGGGCTGGGGACTGATCGGCATCTACTCCTGTATGATTGCTGACGAATACTTGCGTGGAGCGCTGTCATATCTTCGTTGGCGCGGTCAGAAGTACTTGCGGAAGGCAGAGAATCCGGACGGAGCTGTTCCGGCAGATGCCGTGAAGAAGCCGGGAGAACCGGTTGCAGCTGCGGGTGTGTAACCTATTAAGCGATGGGACCTGGTCCGGCACGGACGGATCAGGTCCTTGGTTTCCTGCTAACCTGCCTGCATGTTATATTTAGAATGCAAGTGAGGATCGGATGAGTGTGCTGCCTTGCAGATAAGATGTCCCGTCCTTCAGGCAGGACAGGCCTTGGATAAGGTTCACGGAGGATAATATGAAGAATACCATTTCAGATATTGCAAAAATCGCGGGTGTGGCCAAAAGCACGGTGTCGCGCTACTTGAACGGCGGTTCGGTCAGCGAGGCAACCCGGCGGAAAATCGAGCATGTCATCAAGGAAACGGGATATATCCCGAACTCCTTTGCCCAGAGCTTGAAAGCGAAGAAGACCAGCATGATTGGTGCGGTGGTGCCCCGGCTTGATTCCTTCGCTTCATCCCAGACGGTGACCGGCATGGACGAAGCGCTGCGGGAGAGCGGCTACCAGCTGCTTATTATCAACACGAGCCAGGATCTGTCACGGGAGATCGAGGCATTATATGACCTCGCCAGGCAGAAAATATCAGGGATCGTCTTATTTGCTACACAGATCACAACGTCTCACCTGACGGCGATTGAGGAAATCGGAATCCCCGTTATTCTACTCGGTCAACAGCATCAGGATGTCCACAGCATTATTTATGATGATTTCGCGGCGGGATATGATATTGGCCGGTATATTTTAGCCAAAGGGCACCGGGATATCGCATATTTAGGAGTAACCGAGAAGGACGTGGCCGTAGGAGTCCAGCGCAAGCTTGGATTTCAACAGGCGCTCAAGGAGCATGGGGGGGCTTCGGCCGACTTTTATGAGAGCGGGTTTCGAATGTCGGCAGCGGTCGAAGCGGCCTCTGACATTCTGGGCAGCCGTGACCGGCAGCCTTCAGCGATCGTATGCGCAACCGACAACATTGCCCTTGGGGTGATGAAGGCAGCCCATATGCGGGGAATCCGGATTCCGGAGGATATCTCGGTTACAGGCTTCGGGGGTTACGATGTGACAGAAGTCATTCATCCCGGTCTGACCACCATCAAATATGGCTATGCAGCGGCGGGCCGTCTGGCGGCCCGGCATGTCATCAAGCTGGTCCAGGAGGAGCATGTTGATCCGCTTACCGTATTGTCCTATGAATTTATGGAGCGGGAAAGCGTTGACAATCGGAAATAACATCCTTTATACTCTAATCAAACGGAACCGGTTCCAATATGGTGAAACGCCTCTTTGGAACTGTGTTCATTATTTTTACTATTCACTGGAACCGGTTCCAACCAAGGTGTTGTTTTAGCTGTTTCATCGTTGGTGTTTCGTGCCGCCACAACTCATTCAGTAAGGAGAAGGATATGAACAGAGAACAGAAATACCGCCGCCTGGAACAGGCTTCTCCCGAAGAAATATCGGACTTGAGGAAGAAGGTGAGGGATAGCGTCTGGAGGCAGACGTATCACATTCAGCCGATTACCGGCCTATTGAACGACCCGAACGGATTTGCTTATTACGCAGGTGAGTATCACCTGTTCTATCAATGGTTCCCGCTGGGCGCCTACCACGGGCTTAAATATTGGTACCACACGGCATCGAAGGACCTGGTCTTCTGGCGCAATGCCGGCATCGCCATCGAGCCGAAGGAGCCGTATGATCAGTATGGGGCTTATTCAGGAAGCGGCATCGTAAAGGATGACCAGCTGTATCTGATGTACACGGGCAATGCCAGGGACCGGAACTGGAACAGGCGCTCCTATCAGTGCATGGCTGTGATGGATGCGAATGGGACAGTGACCAAGCTGGCCGAGCCGCTCATTGACCATGTGCCGGAGGGGTACACCGAGCACTTTCGCGATCCGAAGGTGTGGAAGGATAAGGATAGGTATCGGTGCGTGATCGGTGCTCAGCGGGTGGACGCTACGGGAACCGCCGTAATGTATGAGTCTCTGGATCTTCTGGAATGGCAGTTCGTCGGGGAGATCCAGACGAAGCTGAAGCATTTTGGCTACATGTGGGAATGTCCGGATTATTTTGAACTGGATGGTCAGGGAGTCCTGCTGTTCTGTCCGCAGGGCATTGCGCCAGAAGGAGAACAGTTCAGAAATATTTATCAATCCGGCTACCTGACCGGTCAGCCGCTGGACCGGGAGACGCTGGTGTTTGAGCATGGCGCCTTTCAGGAGTTGGACAGGGGCTTTGATTTCTATGCGCCGCAGACCATGGTGGATGAACGAGGACGCCGTATCCTCGTCGGCTGGTTGGGGCAGGCGGAGATCGGTTATCCGACGGATGCGCATGGCTGGGCACATTGCCTGACCATTCCGAGAACGCTGGAGCTTCGAGGCGGCAAGCTAGTGCAACAGCCGGTTGAGGAGCTGGGTAAGCTGAGAAGAGAGCAGCGTGAGGTTCAGGACACTATAACCAATGAGAAAAAGTCTTATGCAGGTGTCAGCGGCACTGCATTTGAGCTTATCGGCGAGTTCGATGAGATCGATGCGGAAGCAGTAGGAATCGAATTCCGGGCGGCGGGGGCGGAGCGGACCGTCATTCATTATGACACGGTCCGGCGAACGTTAACGCTTGACCGTTCGGAGGCCGGGGCGATGATTGACAGCACGCACGGCTCGACCCGCTCATGCAGGCTGGAGGCGAAGCGCCTCAAGCTCCATCTGTTTGTGGACACCTCCTCGGTGGAACTGTTTGTGAATGATGGGGAAGAGGTGTTTACAAGCCGGATCTTTCCACATCCGGACAGTACAGAAATTCGCTTTTTTGCCAATAACGGCAGTGCCCGTCTGAAGGTCGTCCAATGGGACGTGGCGCGGGCCGTAAATGATATGGAAGGGAATGAATGAGCATGGCAGCAAGCAACCAGGAGATTGCTAAACAGGTCATTGAAGCCATCGGCGGCAGGGAGAATATCGCCTCCTTCGCGCATTGTGCAACCCGGCTTCGCATTATGGTTCACGATCAGCAGAAGATCGACCAGAAGAAGGTTGAGAATATCGACAAGGTAAAAGGGGCTTTTTTCAACGCCGGTCAGTATCAGATCATCTTCGGTACCGGTACCGTCAATCAAATCTTTGAAGCTGTGGAGAAACTCGGGCTGGAGAGCACCAGTACCGAAGAGCTGAAATCCGAGGCCAAAAAATCAGGCAACGTGCTTCAGCGCGCGATCCGCACGTTTGGTGACGTGTTCGTCCCGATCATTCCGGTATTGGTGGCGACGGGGCTGTTCATGGGACTTCGAGGGCTGCTGACCCAGGAGACGGTGCTCGCCTGGTTCGGGATGGCGCCGGACGATATTTCGGCTAACTTTCTCATGTTCACCCAGGTGCTGACGGACACGGCATTTGCGTTTTTGCCTGCCCTGGTGGCCTGGTCAACTTTCAGAGTGTTCGGGGGCAGCCCGGTGCTGGGCATCGTGCTTGGCCTGATGCTTGTCAATCCGGCCTTGCCCAATGCCTACAACGTAGCCAACGGGTCTGAAGAAGCACTGATCATGTTCGGTTTTATCCCGGTGGTTGGCTATCAGGGGTCGGTATTGCCCGCGTTCTTCATGGGGCTGCTCGGAGCGAAGTTCGAACGCTTCCTAAGAAAGCGCATTCCTGATGCGATCGATTTGATTATTACTCCGTTTGTCACATTACTGGTCATGATCCTGCTCGGTCTGTTCGCGATCGGTCCGATCTTCCATTCGCTTGAAGATGTCATTCTGAGTGCGATCATCTACCTCCTTGATCTTCCGTTTGGTATCGCGGGACTGTTGATCGGCTTCTTTAATCAGATCATTGTTGTAACGGGAGTTCATCATATCTTTAATTTCCTGGAAATCCAGCTGCTGGAGCAGACAGGGCGCAATCCGTTTAATGCCATTGTCACCAGTGCTATGGCGGCACAGGGCGCAGCTTGTCTGGCTGTCGGCATGAAAACGAGAAACAAGAAGCTGAAAGCATTATCTCTGCCGTCCTCGTTCTCCGCATTTCTCGGCATATCGGAGCCTGCGATATTCGGGGTGAATCTGCGCTATGTAAAGCCGTTCATTATGGGGCTCATCGGCGGAGGCATCGGGGGCTTCATGGCCTCGATCTTCAACCTGGCGGCGACCGGCATGGCGATTACGGTGATTCCAGGCACACTGCTGTATCTGAACAGCCAGCTGCCGATTTACATCCTATGCAATCTGACCGCGATGGCGGTGGCCTTTGTCCTTACCTGGATGTTCGGCTTTAATGATAAAATGATGGATGAAGTAAAGACAGAGTCGAAATAACGAGCGTGAAATAGCCTATGAGCAAGCATGTGCAAGGCGTCTTCGCCGGGTCTACCACCCGGGAGAAGGCGCCTTTTTGTTGTTGGCAGCCGTTCCGCGCTGCTGCAGGCAGGGGGCACATGACAAGGAGCTCGTGCTGCTAGATCGCGGGGGCTGCTTTTCACCAGCCATTTTTTGCATGGCCCCCACAATATGAGAAAATAAAATAAATTAAAACTTTTCGTTTCCATGCCGGGTATTGTAAGTGATTGGCCAATTGGAAAGGAGGCAGCACGGTTGGAACACGACCTTATCGTACGATTACAACAGGAATACAGTGATGAGTTGTTTGAACAGCTATACCGGCTGTATGCGGATCGTGCGATCCGTACGGCAGCAGCGATTACCGGCAGTGCGGCGAGCGCCGCGGATGTTGTGCAGGAGACGTTTATCCGGGTATACCGCAATTTGGGCTCCTATGATCTGGACAGACCGTTTGAGCCTTGGTTTTATCGGATTCTCTATAATGAGTGCAATCGTTATTTAAAGAAGCAGGCCAGAATGGTGCCCTCGGAAATTTCGGAGGAAAAGGATCTTCCTTCGGAGACGGACACTTACGAGTTTGATCGCCACGGCGAGGTGTATGAAATGGTTCAGCAGCTGGATGACAAGCATCGCATTCCCGTCATCCTGAAATACTTGAATGACCTGGCGGAGAAGGATATCGCCGAGCTGATGGATCTGAATGTGAACACGGTGAAGTCAAGGCTGTTTCAGGCGAGGAAGAAGCTGAAGGAATGGGTATTGAATAGAGGAGGGGAGTTTCATGGCTCGTGAACACATTGACAAGCAGCTGAAAGACGATTTGGAAAAAGGGACAGAGGATGCCCTTCGCTACAAAGAGGAAATTTGGACAGCGATCAAGGGACGCATTGAAGAAGAGCGGATGGATGGTCAGGCGAATAGCAAGGAGTCGGCCGTTCCCGGCTCGAAGGAGCCAACATTCAGAGCACGCGGAACACGGAGGGGCCGCGGACGCTCCCGTGCTGGCAAACGTGCAGGACTCCTTCTGCTGACGACGGCGGTGGCGGCGTCCATATGGGTCGGTCTGAATTTTCAGAGCGCGCCGGTCCAGGCGTGGTTCGATCAGGTGAAGGCGTGGTTCGCTCCTCAGAAGGAGGTGCAGCAGGAAATAGAAGGAATGCCGGAGAGCAGCGAGAATTCGCTGTATGAAGGGGCAAACAGTGACTATGTCGTCTACATTGACGAAAGCTGGTTCCAGATGATTCATGGAGACGGGATAGACCGGATCGAGCCGAAGGAGAAGCCGGAGGATGATCGCTATCCGGAAGTGTACATGGAGATCAGCCAGCGGAATGAAGCCCCTCAAGCTGTGGCTGAGCAGCTTCAGGCTGAGCTCAAGGATTATCCTAAACTGGAGGCTCAATCGATTGAAGAGCCTGTCCAGGGATGGGAAGTGCGCGCCATTGGCGGCAGCGGCGGACAGGAATGGGATGATCCGGTGATCCGTTACTATGTGTTTGATAACGAGCAGGGAGGCAGCTTCATCGTGAAGCAGCATTATTTCCTTGAAGCTTCGGAAGGTTACGGAGCGAGATTTTATCATATGATGAAGGAGTTTTATATTACGGGTTCAGCGCCGCCACAGTAACCAAGGTAAATGTCGGAGAGTATCAGAGTAAATGAGTGAACATTGACAGGGAACGTGTTACGATAAAACAAGGTGAATGGAAGGGAGCATAACCATATGAACAGACGAATTGGAATTGGGATTGTGATCGCCATGATCGGCGCATTGGTATTGGGTGGCTGCAGCGGGGAAGGCAAAGCGCCTGCTGAAGAGGTTGGAGGTCCAGGAGGCGAGCAGGGAATCGATATCACGCTGCCAGAGTCGGAGCGTGGGGAAGTCGATGATCCGGCAGTGGCGGAGCCGGAGGACGGAGCTGACGATAACGGTCCAGCAAAGGAAGGCAACTCGGAAGGAAGCGATAAGGAAACAGCGGGAACGGAGGACGCCGGGACACCTGTGCCGGAGAATTCAAATGATGATGCCGGCATGTACACAGCCGATTCGCTGAAGGAGCAGCCGATTCTGGGCAAGCCAGCAGCTGAAATTCAAGCGATGTTCGGTGAACCGTCGGCTGTTGAGAAGCTTCCGGGCTTCACAGCATGGAGATATGACTTTGCGGAGGAAGGGTACCGGTTTGATTCCGAGGTGAACGCTGTAGATATCGAGGGCCTGACGAGCGGACAGATGCGGGCTCAGCTCATGGTCATGCTCGACGGGGATGTGGCCAAGGAGTTTTATGTGCATCATGTCGTCGAAGACCAGATCATGACCTACTGGAAGACCGAAGAGAATGCAATGGAGTACCCAGCCGGGGCGGATTAACCGCCCCTTTTTTTTATTTCGCTAAGCCTCACCGAAAAGATTCCATACCTCTTTGGACCAGCTCGGTAGACGAAGCGCAGAAGGGGATTTGGGACGTAAAGTTGCTGCTCACAGTTCCTGAACGGCTTAAAATTTAGAATATCTAAGATAATGATTATTGTGGTTATCCTGGTATTTATGTAAATTTAAGGGGCGCTTTCATCGATAACATGAAGTAATGATACTCGGTAGGAAGAGGTGAGCGTGCAATATTATAAGTTCGGGAGGATGATGATGGTATGCTGATGCTAAAGACAGAAGGTAACCCCCCTTGTCCAAGAACAAGGAAAAGGCCGAAAGTGACGATGCTGTCCCTGCTATTGTGTTTGTTGTTGCTAATTCAGACGGGATCCTGGACTGCCTTTGGCTCGACGAATTATGTAAGCGCTGACATTCTCTACGCAGTGCAGGACGATTTCGATTCCGAACCTGTCGGACAGCCGCCAAGCGGCTATATCGTCTCTCCAAGCCCTTCCACCGCCCACAATCAAGTGACGGTAGCAGCTGCTCCCCAGCGCAGCGGTCACGCGCTTTACATCGAGGATCGCTCTTCTTCTGCTCAAACTCAGCTCATTCGCCAACTGGAACAGCCGCTCACAGGCATGGTAACCGTACAATTTGATTGGTACCACGAAGGAAACGCGCGTGCTAGCTCGCTTCGTCCGATGAAGATTTTCTCCTCTGCTTCCGAGTCCTCTTCAACTACGATCGTCGAAATTCAGACCCGTGACGGCGGACGGCATCTAGCCCAAACCGTTAACGGTACACATCATCTGCTTGTTACCGACTTTGCCCCGGACACATGGTACCGCTTCAATATCGTGATGAATACCGATACTAAAAAGGTTGATACGTACGTTAACGGTGAGCTGAAGCTGGAACAGGCTAACTTTGCTTCGACCTCCGCAGCTCAGGTGCAGCGCCTGAAGATCTATTCCCAGAACAGTCCGACAATCGGTCAATACATCGATAATCTGTACGTGTATAGCGGCAGCAATCCAGGCACAGATCCGGGGCCGGGACCAAGCCCAGGCACCCCCGATCCGGGAACAGATCCAGGTACAGGTCCAGACCCAGACCCTGGCAGTCCTGATCCGGGCACGAATCCTAACCCGGGTCATCCACAGGATCCCGGTCCGGCACCAGAGCCTGCAGAAGGCGATCTTATTGTGGCACCGAACGGACAGGAGGGTAACCCCGGCACCCTGAATCAACCGACCACGCTGACATCCGCCATTACGCGCATTCAGCCCGGACGGACCATCTATATGCGCGGCGGCACCTATGCCTTCAGCGAGACGGTGTTGATCGAGCGTGGCAACAACGGACTGGAAGGAGCGCGTAAACGCATTGTAGGCTACAACGGTGAAAAGCCTGTTCTGGACTTCTCAGCCCAAGCGTTCGATCCGATGAACCGCGGTCTCCAGATTAACGGCCACTATTGGCATGTTCAAGGAATTGAGGTTAAGGAGGCCGGGGATAACGGCATATTTATCGGTGGCAATTACAATCGAATCGAAAATGTGGAAACCCATCATAACAAAGACACCGGTCTGCAAATTTCCCGCTATTCTTCTTCCGCCACACGCGACGAGTGGCCTAGTTACAACGAAATTATTAATGTTTACTCCCATAACAACTATGACCCGGACGACGGAGAGGACGCCGACGGTTTTGCGGCCAAGCTGACATCCGGTCCAGGCAACGTGTTCGACGGGTGCATTGCCGCCTATAATGTCGATGACGGTTGGGACCTTTACACCAAGAGTGACACCGGTGCCATCTACCCTGTCATTATCCGCAACAGCATCGCATACAACAACGGTTCGACCGAAGGCGGCCATTCCACCTCCAACAGCGACGGTAACGGGTTCAAGCTGGGCGGCTCGAATATTCCAGTCAACCATATTGTCGAGAACAATATGGCGTTTGGCAACAAGAAGCATGGATTCACCTACAACAGCAACCCGGGTTCGATTACGATGACCAACAATACGAGCTGGAATAACGGGACCCGATCAGGCAGCAATTTCGCTTTTGACAGAGGCACGCATCTGTTCGCGAATAACCTATCGTTCGAAGCCTCGTCAAGCGACAAGTACGCGACCAGCACGGATATCGACGGTTCCAACCTGTGGTGGCACAATACGAAAGGCAGTCAGAATGCCAAAAACCTGAAGGTAACCGCATCGGATTTTATCAGCCTGATCCCAACGGTCAGCCGCGATGCTAACGGCGCTCCCGTCATTGGCGGCTTCCTGCAGCTGACCGGCAGCAGCAGCCTGAAAGGTGCAGGAACGCCGGCAGGGACAGATATTGGAGCACGCTTCCCGAGATAGCGGGATGCAAGTCGGGGTCCTTCCCATATTATGACGATCGAAGAACATAACGTACACCACCGGAGAGTGCCACTCATTTGTGAAACTGGGTGCTCCCGGTGGTGTTTTTGTAACATGAGGTGGCTTGTGTGTGTCTCAAGCTCGCGATCCCCATAGCGCCCTCCGCATTTATGTAATGTTTTATAACATAATGGTTCGGTAGATAAACTAAGATTACTGGGAATGACATTGCCAACTTTTTCTTATATATACTCAAAAACGAATGAAAATAATGGGATATCTCTAATATTCTTAATTTGAAAGCGGATTCCCTTGTCGATGTCAAGTTTGTCATAATAACTGACGTTAAATACAATGAATTTACATTCATACCGGTTTTCGCGTAATAAAAACTTACATAACATCAAGGAGTGAGCGTACATGAAGAAAAGCACAAAACATCCTCTGGCCGTATGGAGCACGGCAGCCTTGGCGGCATTGATGATCTCGGTGTCCCCTGTTGGGGCTTACACGGCACAGGCCGCAACCGTAACGGAAGTGAAGGGAACAGCAACCGTAGTAGCGCCTCCGGCACCAGCAGGCCCGGTTCGGAATACGACCATTCCTCCGCTATTGGATGCCTTCAAGCAGTCCCAGCGTCCAAACGTGCTCGTCATTGGCACCGGCGGAACGATTGCGGGGCAATCGACGGATGCTACCAGTTTCCAGACCTACAGGGCGGGTACGCTGGCGATTGAAGACATGGTGAATGAGCTTCCGGACAAGGATAAAATGGCGGACGTCAGCACGCTCCAATTCGGCAACGCTGGATCAGGCTCCTATACGTTTAATGACCTGTACGACTTATCGTTGACGGTTGACAAAGCGCTCGAAGTGTATGACAGCGTAGTGGTCACGACAGGCACGGACACGATGGAGGAGATCGCGTATTTCCTGGATCTCACCGTTCAGAGCGACAAACCGGTAGTTATTACAGGCGCCATGAGACCATGGACGGTGGTGGGCTCCGATGCCCAGGCCAATCTGTACAACGCGATCAAGCTGGCTGCCAGCGGACGGACAGAATCGTTCGGAACGGTGCTCATGCTGAATGACACGATTCATCCTGCTCGCGGTGTGACGAAAACCGATGCTAACCGTATGGACACTTTCCAGACTCCAATGCTGGGTGCTATCGGATATGTTGATGAGAAGACCATCCGCATCTATCGCGCTCCAAAACGTGTGACACTCCCTGAGGGAGAAGGTAAACCGGTCTTCGACTTGTCGAAAATCTCCAAAGAGGATCTGGCCAAGGTGGAGATCGCCGTTTCCTATCAGGAAGCTGGCGGCGGCGCGATTCGAGGCTTTGTAGCTGACGGAGCACAAGGTATCGTAACCGCTGGAACCGGTGCAGGCGGCATCTCGCGAGACATGAGTGCAGCCCGCAGGGAAGCCATTGAGAAGGGCGTTATCTTCGTATCGACGACGCGCACCGGATCGGGCAGTGTGTACAGCAGCGGTGAAGGGATTATCTCTGGTGATAATCTGAGCCCTCAGCAGGCACGGGTACTGCTTCTGCTCTCGCTTTCCTTCACTAAGGATTTCGATACCATCAAAGGTTGGTTTGAAACTTACGGGACACCGGAAGTTTGATTCATACATTGGTTGTGGATACTTGCTTAATGATCTAATTGTAGTTCCTTCCTCTTATTCCTATATATTGTTGCCGCCAGGGCTGCCCTGGCGGTCTTTTTTTCTTGCCCATTGCCTATCGTCATTACTTATTGTCATTACCGGTTGTCCATTACCCATCGCCCGTTAACCGCCGTTCGTTGCAATTGCTCTTTGCCCAGTACCCGTTGTTCGTTGCTGTTCGCCCGTTCCAATCACCTGTCCCAACTATCTGTGGCTCATCACTCGTTGTTCGTTACTCTTGCCCTATACTCTGTTGTGACATCTTTTCATGATTATCCCTTTTGTTCAGGGTTAAGGGGGGGATGCGAAGAGGACGAGAGGGCGTGAGGAGCCTAGAGAACAGGGGCATTTAAGGGAGCAAGTAAGGGAGCAAGTAAGGACAGATTGATATAAAGGATTGCAGGAAAATAATAGATAACAAATTGGCGGTTTTCGTTGAAAACAGAACGTATGTTTGGTATAATATAGGAGAAAACGAACATATGTACGTGAATTTCGA
>NZ_NQLZ01000047.1:0-50870 GCF_002276395.1 Paenibacillus sp. 7541
TTCGTTCCATGTTTCCCAATTTTAACAGCGACCGGAGGCGATTCGCGCACCTTCCCACAAGCACGATCTATTGTGCAGCCTCGCCCCCCTGCAACCCCAATAAGCGCAAAAAAAAGCCCGGCCCCCGCAACAGCAGGAGCCAGGCTTTTATAGCCCTTATTATTGTTGCTTCAGGTTGTAGAACGACTTCAAGCCGTCGTACTGAGCGAGTTCGCCCAGGTTGTCTTCGATGCGAAGCAACTGGTTGTATTTCGCAACGCGGTCCGTACGGGAAGGTGCACCCGTTTTGATCTGGCCAGCGTTTGTAGCAACCGCGATGTCAGCGATCGTGCTGTCTTCGGACTCACCGGAACGGTGGGAGATCACAGCGGTGTAACCAGCGCGTTTTGCCATTTCGATCGCGTCGAATGTTTCAGTCAGCGTACCGATTTGGTTAACTTTGATCAGGATGGAGTTACCGATCCCTTCCTTGATGCCTCTTTCCAGACGCTCAGTGTTCGTAACGAACAGGTCGTCACCCACGAGCTGAATTTTGTCACCCAATTTCTCAGTGAGCAATTTCCAACCTTCCCAGTCGTCCTCGGAGCAGCCGTCTTCGATGGTGATGATTGGATATTTCTCTACCCAAGAAGCAAGCAGGTCTACGAACTCAGCAGGTGTGAAGGATTTGCCTTCGCCTTCAAGCACATATTTGCCATCCTTGAAGAATTCCGTGGAAGCCACGTCCATACCCAGCAATACGTCCTTGCCTGGCGTGTAGCCAGCTTTTTCAATCGCTTCAATGATCGAGGACAGCGCGTCTTCGTTGGAAGTGAAGTTCGGAGCGAAGCCGCCTTCGTCACCAACAGCAGTGTTCAGTCCTTTGCCTTTCAGAACCGATTTCAGGTTGTGGAAGATTTCAGCACCCATACGAAGCGCTTCTTTGAAGCTGGAAGCACCTACAGGCAGTACCATGAACTCTTGCACGTCAACGTTGTTGTCAGCATGAGCGCCGCCGTTCACGATGTTCATCATTGGTACTGGAAGCTGTTTTGCGTTGAATCCGCCAAGGTAAGTGTACAGCGGCATAGCAAGCGCTTCGGCAGCTGCACGAGCGACAGCCATCGATACAGCCAGAATCGCGTTTGCACCCAGTTTGCCTTTGTTCGGGGTTCCGTCCAGAGCGATCATCAGCTTGTCAATGCTTACTTGATCAAGCGCGTCCATTCCGATCACTTCAGGAGCGATAACCTCGTTAACATTCTTTACTGCTTGCAGAACACCTTTTCCGAGGTAACGGGATTTGTCGCCGTCGCGAAGCTCAACTGCTTCGTGAACACCAGTCGAAGCACCGGAAGGAACGATGGCACGGCCAATTGCGCCGGATTCCAGGTATACTTCAACCTCTACAGTCGGGTTACCGCGGGAGTCAAGGACTTCGCGTGCATATACGTCAGAAATAATGGTCATGGGTATAGTCTCCTTTTGTTAATATGGTATTTGAAACTGGCATTGCTGCCAGGCTGTTTCAGGTGTTTTATTTCTTATTTGCGTGCTGCAATCATCGAAGTGCCCGTCATTTCGTCCGGCTTCGGCAGCTGCATCAGATCCAGAATCGTTGGAGCGATGTCAGCCAGAATGCCGCCTTCACGCAAGGTCACATTCTCATCGGTGACGATGAACGGAACCGGATTGGTTGTATGTGCCGTATGCGGACGGCCATTCTCGTCGAATACCATGTCGGCGTTGCCGTGGTCGGCCGTGATGATAGCAACCCCGCCTTTGGCCAGAACGGCTTCAACGACTTTGCCTACGCACTCATCCGTGGCTTCCACCGCTTTGATGGTTGGCTCCAGCATGCCGGAGTGACCAACCATATCCGGGTTCGCGAAGTTCAGAATGATGGCATCATGCTTATCCGCCTCGATTTCCTTCACACAAGCTTCAGCCACCTCGTATGCACTCATCTCCGGCTGAAGATCGTAAGTCGCCACCTTAGGCGAGTTGATCAAGACACGCGTTTCGCCAGGAAGCTCCACGTCGCGCCCGCCGCTGAAGAAGAAGGTAACATGCGGGTATTTCTCGGTCTCGGCAATGCGAAGCTGCTTTTTGTTATGCTGTACAAGCACTTCGCCCAGCGTGTTGTCGAGGTTCTTCGGCTTGTAGGCCACGAAGCCTTCGACCGTCTCGCTGAACAGCGTAAGGCACACAAAATGCAGGTTCTCAGGGAACTTCGGTCCCCGCTCGAAACCGCGGAAATCCTTGTTCGTGAACACTTGGGACAGCTGAATCGCACGGTCAGGACGGAAGTTCAGGAACACAACCGAATCTCCGCTCTCCACGAGGCTGACCGGGTTCCCCTGCTCATCCACGATCACCGTCGGTTCAACAAATTCATCATAGATCGACTTCTCATAGGAGTCTTCAATGGCCTTGAGCGGGTCCGTATATTTCGGGCCGTCACCGTATACCATCGCACGGTAAGCCTTCTCTACACGGTCCCAGCGCTTGTCGCGGTCCATTGCGTAGTAACGGCCAGATACCGTAGCAATCTTGCCGATGCCAATCTCTTCGATCTTGGCGATCAGGTCCTTGACGAATTGACGCCCGCTGTCCGGAGCGACGTCGCGTCCGTCCATGAAGCCATGAATATACACCTCGTCCAGGCCTTCTTGCTTCGCGAGATCCAGCATGGCAAACATATGCTCGATATGGCTATGTACGCCACCATCGGATACAAGCCCGTACAGGTGAAGCTTCTTGTTGTTCTTCTTGGCATTCTGAATGGCCTCAACCAGGGTTTCGTTCTTGAAGAACTCCCCTTCACGAATCGACTTGCTGATCCGGGTCAAGTCCTGATATACAATCCGTCCTGCACCAATGTTCAAGTGGCCGACCTCGGAGTTGCCCATCTGCCCTTCCGGCAGGCCTACAGCTTCTCCGCAAGCGGTCAGTGTGGTGTTCGGATATTGTTTCAGATAACGGTCATAATTCGGCTTATTCGCCTTAGCGACCGCATTTCCTGCCTCCGTATTGCGCAGCCCGAATCCGTCCATGATGATCAGGGCTACCGGTCTTGGTGCTGACATCTTACTTCGCCCCCTCAACGAGTTGAATGTAAGAAGCTGGCTGCAGGCTGGCACCGCCGACGAGAGCGCCGTCAATGTCGCTTTGCCCCAGATACTCCGTTACATTCTCAGGCTTCACGCTGCCGCCGTACTGAATGCGAACCGCAGCTGCAACGTCTTCCCCGTACAATCCTTTCACGAGATCGCGAATATATGCAATCACCTCGTTGGCATCTTGCGCCGTGGAGGATTTGCCTGTGCCAATCGCCCAGATCGGCTCATAGGCAATGACGACATGAACCGCTTGGTCTGCAGGAACACCTGCGAATGCAGCTTCGGTCTGCACTTTGCATACGTCCTTCGTCTTCCCTGCTTCACGCTCTTCGAGCTTCTCGCCAACGCATACAATCGGAAGCAGTCCGTGACGGAATGCCGCATGCACCTTCTTGTTGACGATCTCGTCGGTTTCCGCAAAGTACTGACGACGCTCGGAATGCCCGATAATGACGTAGTCCACGCCCAGATCCTTCAGCATGGAACCGCTGATTTCTCCGGTAAATGCACCGCTGTCTTCATAATGAAGATTCTGAGCCCCGATCTTGATGCTTGTTCCTTTCGCAGCTTCGACCAGAGCCGGAAGCGTTGTGAACGGCGCGCAGATGACGCTCTCAACGCCTTCTACTTCCGCCTTGCCCTTAACTTCCTCGAAGAAGGACGTTGCTTCCGGAACCGTTTTGAACATTTTCCAGTTGCCAGCTATGATTGGTGTTCTCACTAGGTTCACTCCTTAAATATTCCCCGCCATCCCGCGGGGAACTGCTATCTTGCGTCTTTACCCATTCGTGTCTTACTTGTCGTTCAGAGCCACAACGCCAGGAAGCGCCTTGCCTTCCATGAATTCAAGGGATGCGCCGCCACCCGTCGAGATGTGGTCCATCTTGTCAGCTACACCGAACTTTTCAGCTGCTGCAGCCGAGTCTCCGCCGCCGATCACCGTGTAAGCAGACGTTTCCGCACAAGCTTGCGCTACAGCGCGAGTACCGTGGCTGAACGGTTCGATTTCGAACACGCCCATCGGCCCGTTCCATACGACCAGCTTGGAGTTTTTAATCACTTCTGCATACTTCTCGCGTGTCTTCGGACCGATATCAATGCCTTCCCAATCTGCTGGGATGCTGTCGATCGTGACCACCTTGGTGTTTGCATCTGCACTGAAATCGTCAGTTACTACGATGTCTTCCGGCAGGTAGAAGTTTTTGCCCAGCTCTTTAGCTTTCTCAATGAAGCCAAGCGCCGTATCCAGCTTCTCTGCATCCAGCAGGGATTTGCCGATTTCATGGCCTTGCGCCTTGAAGAACGTATAGGCAAGTCCACCGCCGATGATGACATTGTCAGCCAGTGTAAGCAGGTTGTTGATGACATCGATTTTGTCCTTAACTTTGGAACCGCCGATGATCGCTGTGAACGGACGATCCGGGTTCGACAACGCTTTGCCCAGAACAGACAGCTCCTTCTCCATCAGAAGACCGGATACAGCCGGCAGATGATGGGCAATGCCTTCTGTCGAAGCATGCGCACGGTGAGCTGCACCAAATGCGTCATTGACGAACAGATCAGCAAGCTCTGCGAATTGCTTCGCCAGCTCCGGATCGTTCTTCTCTTCGCCTGGATAGAAGCGCACGTTCTCAAGCACGAGCACATCGCCGTTTTGCAGCTTCTCCACTTGAGCCTTAACCGCTTCGCCTACAGCTTCATCCGCCTTCGCAACCGGTTTGCCAAGCAGTTCGGACAGGCGCTCGCTTGCCGGATTCAGGCGCAGCGATTCAACAACCTCGCCTTTCGGGCGACCCATGTGGCTGGCGAGAATGACCTTCGCGCCTCGCTCAATCAGGTAATTGATGGTTGGCAGTGTCTCGCGGATACGAGTATCATCTGTTATTTTACCATCCTCAAGCGGTACATTGAAATCGACCCGGACAAAGACGCGTTTGCCGTTTACTTCTACATCACGTACACTTTTCTTGTTCATCTCCACGTTCCTCCTAGAAACTATTCTCCCCAGCCGACAGCAGGTGCTCTTCATCTCTTTATGTCGTCCAAAGCCCGGCGTGTTGTCTATGTGTTTAAGTGCATGGCTTATGGCTTAAAAACAGGAAAAACCATGAACCAAAGAGGAGCACCTTTAAGCGGAACTCCTCTTCGATTGAATGGTTTAAATCAATTACAGACCTTTGCTTGCGATGTAAGCAGCGAGGTCAACAACGCGGTTGGAGTAGCCCCACTCGTTGTCATACCAGGAAACGACTTTAACCATGTTGTCGCCAACTACCATAGTAGAGAGCGCATCAATCGTGGAAGAAGCCGGATCGCTGTTGTAGTCGCTGGATACAAGCGGCTCGTCGGAGTAGTTCAGGATGCCTTTCAGCGAGCCGTCAGCTGCAGCTTTCAGCGCATCGTTAACTTCTTCTTTGGTTACGTTCTTGGACAGCTCAACAACGAGGTCTGTAACAGAAACGTTCTTCGTAGGTACGCGCATAGCCATACCGTTCAGTTTGCCTTTCAGTTGTGGCAGGACAAGGCTAACTGCTTTTGCCGCACCAGTTGTGGAAGGAATGATGTTCTCAGCAGCAGCACGAGCACGACGAAGGTCCTTGTGCGGCAGATCGAGTACTTGCTGGTCATTCGTGTAAGAGTGAACCGTAGTCATCATGCCTTTCACGATGCCGAACTTCTCATCAAGAACTTTGGCGAAAGGAGCCAAGCAGTTCGTTGTACAAGAAGCGTTGGAGATAATGGTGTGGTTAGCTGGATCGTATTTGTCTTCGTTAACGCCCATAACGATTGTGATGTCTTCGTCAGTAGCTGGAGCGGAGATGATAACTTTCTTCGCGCCGCCTTTCAAGTGAGCGGAAGCTTTTTCTTTAGCAGTGAAGATACCTGTGGATTCAACCACGATTTCAACACCGTATTCAGCCCAAGGAAGAGCTTCTGGATTACGCTCAGCGAATACTTTCACTTCACGGCCGTTTACAATAAGCGCGCCTTCTTTAGCTTCAACTGTTGCATCCAGTCTTCCGTGAGTTGTGTCATATTTCAAAAGGTGTGCCAGTGTGCTCACGTCAGTCAAATCGTTGATTGCCACGATTTCAACTTCACTGTTGTTCAGCGCAGCGCGGAACACGTTACGTCCAATACGTCCAAAACCGTTAATACCTACTTTAACCATTAGCAGTTCCCTCCATATTTGCTTTATTTGTATATATTCAAGACCGCCAAAAGGTCAGTCATGACAACAATAGCTTGAATGTGCGGCCAATGCCTGCGAAAAAGGGACAATTCCATATGATCGCAGCACTTCGGGCTCCATTCAGGCATGCAGCACTTAGGCGCTCCACCCCGTTCAATCCTGGTCCATGGTCCTTTAATGCTAGAGCGTCTCTATTTCCTTCATAACTTCCAGCGCAGCCGCTTCGTCCGTGACCAGAATGTCTTCATGGCCGAATTTCAGCACAGCGTGGATCGCTTTGCCCTTGCTTCTTCCTCCTGCGATGCCAATAACGATCTCGGTGCGCATAATATCTTCAAGCCGAAGACCGAGCGTAAGCATCTTGTGTACGACCTCACCTGATTCGCTGAAATAGTATCCGAAGGATTCCGCAATGGCACCGTCTTTCTGCAGACTGTCAATCGAGCCGTCATCCAGCTTGCGCCTGCGGGCCATCTCCATGGCGTCGCCGATGCCGTGAATGATAATGCGTGATTGACGGATGACATGCACAATCTCCTGAATATGCTGATCATGCACAAGAGACTGATAGGCATCCTCGCCCAGCAAATCCGGTACATGCAGCAGCCGGTATTCCGCGCCAACCCGTTTGGCCATCTTGGAAGCGATCGTATTCGCCTGAATCTCCACACTCTCTCCAAGGCCGCCCCGAGCCGGTACAAACCAGCTTCCCTTCAAAGGGCCGCCGGCAAGCGCGGTCATCTGCTCTGCCACTTCGGCAAGCGTTGATCCGCCTGTGACGGCAATCGTGTCTCCGCTATGAACATAGCTGAGGAGCGTTCTTGCTCCGACACGGCCAAGCTCACGCTTCACATCCGGGGAGGATTCACTGTCGCCAGGAATGACAACAACCTTGCGCAAGCCATAAGCCTTGCGAATCTTCTCCTCCAGGCGGGCCAGACCGAACAGCTCCTTCATCATCGGCTCCAGCTGTTCCAGCAAACAGATGCCGGCATCGCTGATCCGCATTCCGACCGTCTCGATCTCAATCAGACCTTGTGCCTTCAGAAGATCGGTCTCCGCTCTGAGCACACGCTCGGTCATCTCGAGTGATCCGGCGAGCGTCCTCCGTCCGACAACTCCAGACAACCTGATCTGATGAAGGATCGTATACCTTCGTTTAAGAGTGTCCATGAGATCTGGCAGAAGCTGCTCTTGTATTTCTAATAGGTCACGCATGCATTCCACTCCTGCAAACTTCGTCTCGACGCTCTTTATGTTGGACGTAAAATGTCCCGGGTAAGCAATTTAAGTCCCACCCTTATTCTACTCAATTATTATGCAGGTTGCAAGGGGTCCGAAAGTATATTTCTCAGCCTCAGGCATTCTTATACATTATGGCCAAATGATGCTTGGGTCTAGACAAAAACAATCTTTTGAACGACTTCTTGTCTTTTGTTCAAACTTGTTGTATAATCAATTTCGTTGCTAATTTTTATGCGCCCGTGGTCCAATGGATATGACGTAGGCCTCCGGAGCCTGAGATCGAGGTTCGATTCCTCGCGGGCGCGCCATATCATCATTACTGTTTACCCGCATAGTGCCTGAGATGGCTCTTTTTTTTACCCGATAGTTTGACTTTCTTTGACTTTTTGATTTGAATTGTTTATCATGTGGGTAATACGGTAACAGTATTTTAAAGAGGACTGTACTTAAGAGGAGGTTTTCCACGTGAGTTTTATACCTATGGTCGTTGAACAAAGCAACCGCGGCGAGCGGGCGTACGACATCTATTCCAGATTGCTGAAAGACCGCATTATCTTCCTCGGCTCCGATGTAAATGACGTGGTCGCCAATTCCATCATTGCCCAAATGCTGTTCCTGGCAGCAGAGGACCCTGAAAAGGATATTCATCTTTACATCAACAGCCCGGGCGGTTCGATTACCGCCGGCATGGCCATTTACGATACGATGCAATTCATCAAGCCGGATGTTTCGACCATCTGTGTCGGCATGGCGGCTTCGATGGGCGCGTTCCTGCTGAATGCAGGTGCCAAGGGCAAGCGCTTCGCGCTGCCTAACAGCGAAATCATGATTCACCAGCCGCTTGGCGGCGCACAAGGCCAGGCAACGGATATCGAAATCCGCGCCCGCCGCATTCTGAAGATGCGCGACAAGCTGAACCGCATCCTCGCAGAGCGTACCGGTCAGCCGCTTGAGCGCATCGAGAAAGACACCGATCGCGACTACTTCATGACTGCTGAAGAAGCCAAGGAATACGGCATCGTCGATCAGGTTCTGGAGAAAACTCCGGCGCAAGGACTGTAAACTCAGCCGGAAACCTTATTTGCATAAAAAAACGGGCAGGCGCCGAATCGGTGCCTGCCCGTTTTTTCCATAACTCTTGTACTCGACGAGTCTGCTTACATAACTGCAGCCCTTACTTCCACTCCTTCAGCTTCAGCTCAAACTCCGGAAAACCGTAAGCATACGCCGTGTACTCATACAGCTGGAAGAAGAGCACCGCTGCGCCGTCCTTCAGGTAGAAATCGGCATCGTCCGATACGCCTTCAAACCCGCCGAGATAGCCCTCATTGGCTTTGAATTTCTTCAATACATAATCATTCAGCTTCTTCTTGCCGTCACCCTTCAGGTTAATGACGTCCCCGAGGCTTTGCAGCGATCCGTCCTCCAGCGAGAACGTATAACCCTGGCGGTAAGTCATCCCATGCGCCCCGCCCGTATACGTGTATTCACTCGTCAAGATGCTGAGCAGCCCCTCTGCGTTGTAGGTCACTACAAAATCGCCCTGGAACTCATACTCCATCCCCGGCTCAGGCGATGGCGCTTCCGCAACCTGCTCCTTCGCCGCCTCGATGAACCGCTCGGCATGCTGCTTTAGCGTCTCGTTGATCGCAGACTGCGCTTTATCGTTGCCAAGACCGCTGATCTGGGCATAGCGCACTTGAATGTTGGCTTTATCCGTGGACTCCTTCAATGTTTTGGCAGAAATTGTGATCGCATTTTGCTTTTTCGGCACCATCGAAAGCGTCTTCTGCGCCGCATTCCACTGTCCTTGAACGCCCATATAATCACTGAGCACTTTATACGGGATATACAAACGCCCATCGATGATCTGGCCTCCAGGCTCCCCTATGTAAAGCCCGTTAACCGATAGGCCGATGTCTTTCGAGGCATACACCACCGCTTTCAGACGGTTGTATCCATCGCCCAGCGTATAAGCACGCGCTTTAGCATCATACTTAATCGGCAAACCGAGCGCGTCTCTGACGGCGGTAGCTGGCACATATGTAACACCGTTGGACAGGATTCCTTTTTGCGGCAGCACTTTGCCATTCCATTTCAGAACAACTTCCTTGCTGGACTTCTTCTGGCTGGCCGCGGCCGCCTGTGCCGATCCGTTCGCCTCAATCACCTGCCCGGTCCATCCGAGGCTTCCGATCAGAACACCAGCTGCAATGAACGATGCACATATACGGAGATTACGCTTCATTTCGAAATTCCACCTTTGTCGTTTTTGTTATGGGGTCAATTGAATAAGTTGCTGTTATTGTTCACTTCCTTTCCCATTATAATCCTTCATGCTTGGTCTATAGGTAACAATACGAATGACAATTTTGATTCCGGGGCCGAGGGCCTATCCCCGCTCATGCCTTCCCGGCCAAACTCCCTAACCTCGGGATACAGCGGCGAGCTCAGGTTCGAGAAAATGACTTCTCCAGACATAGGTCCGAGGATGTGACGGCATACAAAGAAAAGGCCTGTCGATTCGACAGACCTTTTCCCGCTTTCTATATTTAACAAACGATAACAGCTTTGTTACCGGCCGCTCTTCAGTTCGCTCCACAGACGGTCGTACAGCTGCAGCGCCTCGCCCACATTATCGAGCCATTCGGTCCGCGCCAGCTCTTCGTCTGTCAGATTGATCATCGTATTGTTGCGATAATCTTCGCTGTGGAATTCCATCGCTTTGGTATTCGGATTGCTGTATCCGATATACTCAAAGTTCTTGGCGCTCACTTCAGGCTCCAGCATGAAGTTGATGAACTTCTCGGCCAGTTCCTTGTTCTTCGCACCTTTCGGAATCGCATAGTTATCGGAGAAAATCGTCGCTCCCTCTTCAGGCACAACATAGGCCACATCCGGATTCTCAGCCGCGATAAACGCCGCATCCCCCGACCATACGCTCGCAATCCAGCCCTCTTCCTGCATCATCTTCTGTTTGATGCTGTCCGTGTCGAAGGCAAGCACATTCGGAAGAAGCGTCTTCAGCTCCTCCACCGCTGCGGTAATCTCCGCCTCGTCGGTCGTGCTGTTCGATTTCCCGAGCTTCTTGAGCGCCAAGCCGATCACCTCGCGATTATCGTCAAGCAGCAGCACCTTGCCCTTATATTCGGGATTCCACAGATCTTCCCAGCTGTTAATCTCATCCTGAATATACTTCGTGTTATATGCAATGCCCGTCACACCGGTGGTGTACACAATCGAATATTGGTTGCCCGGATCGTAGGACGGGTCCTTGAACGTGTCAGAAATGTTCTCGAAATTCGGGATATTGTTCATATCCAGCGGCTCCAGCAGGTCTGACTCAATCATCGTTTTGACCATGTAATCCGAAGGCTGAATCAGATCATATCCGCTTCCGCCCGCATTGATCTTGGCCAGCAGATCCTCATTGTTGGCATAGTTGTCATAAGTGACCTTCACATCAAACTTTTCCTCGAAATCCTTCAGCACCTCGGGATCAAAGTTATCCGCCCAGCTGTAAATATGCAGCGTTTCCTTCTCTGAGCCACAGCCTGCCAAAAGGCCTACCGACAATACCCCAACCAAGCCTGCCGCCAGCAGACGGGTCCATCCTCTTCTTTTCAATTCCTTATCTCCTCTCTTCCTCGTTCCGTTTTTTGGGATCTTTTGAGATCATCCCTCTATCCGAAAAAGCAAATTTGCTTTAAATCGGCAATGTCTTGTGTTTCTTGTCATTGTTGCCCCGGTTAAGAATGTATTGGGACAGCAGAATCAGGGTAATGCTCACCAGGATCAGCAGTGTACACAGGGCGTTAATCTCCGGCGATATCCCCCGCTTAACCTGGGCGTATATATAGATTGGCAGCGTCGTTGAACTCGGCCCCGCCACAAAAAAGCTCACCATAAAATCATCCAGCGACAGCGTAAAAGCAATCAGTGCACCGGATATAATCCCCGGGGCAATCTGCGGCAGCGTCACATGCCGGAACGTCTGCCACGGCGTGGCGCCAAGATCCTGCGCAGCCTCCTCCAGCTGCTTGCCCATGCCTGACAGCCTTGCTGTCACAACTACATAGACGTAGGACAAGCTGAATGTAATATGCGCAATCATCACCGTCGTCTTGCCTAGCGGCATGTTCAGTTGGCTGAACATCACCAGCAGCGACAGCCCCATAATGATGTCCGGGATGATAACCGGGAGATACAGAAGCCCGTTCATGCCGCTGCGTTTCTTGCCGCGCAAATCTCGCAGCGCCAGCGCCGCCGCTGTGCCGAGCATGGTCGACACCACTGTGGATGTAATCGCGATCGTCAGGCTGTTCATCAGCGCTTCCCTGACATGGCGATTCTGGAACAAGGATGTGTACCAGTCCAGTGTGAAGCCTTCCCAGTTGCCGCTAAGTCTCGCGCTGTTAAAAGAATAAATGATAATGATCAGAATCGGCATATAGATGAAGGCCAGCATCAGGTACGAATGGATCCCCAGCAGGGGATGGCTGCGCTTCTTCACGCTCTTCCCTCCCCTACTCGTTGATGACGAGCCTGCATCGCCCGGTTAAACAGCAGAATCAGGATCAGGGATGTCACGACAAAAATCACTGACAGCGCCGCGCCGAACGGCCAATTACGTGCCCCCAGAAACTGCGTCTGAATAATGTTGCTGATCATGGTCGACTTCGCACCGCCCAGAATATCCGTCACCACAAACATGCCGGAAGTCGATACATAGACAAGCACCGCACCGGTCATGATGCCCGACTTGCTCTGCGGCAGCGTCACATGCAGGAACGCCTTCCATCTGGAAGCGCCGAGGTCGCTTGCGGCGTCCAGCAGACGCTTGTCCATCTGCTCCAGCGCCACGTAGATCGGCAGCACCATGAACGGAATGAAGTTATAGACCATGCCCATCAGCACCGCGCCGTAGGTATACAGCATCTGAATCGGCTCATCAATCCAGCCGAGCCAGAGCAATGCGCTGTTGACGACCCCTTGCGTTCGCAGCAGCAGCACCCAGGCATACGTGCGGATTAGAAAGTTGATCCAGAACGGAATCGTAATCAGGACCAGCCCCCAAGTCTGAACCCGCGGGGACGCGTTCGCTATATAATAGGCCAGCGGATAGCTGACCAACAAACAGATGACCGTAGTCAGAAGCGACAAAACCAGCGTGTCCCAGTAGATCCCCAAATACAGCGGATCAAAAAAAGTGCGGTATCCCTCCAGGTTGAACTCAAATACAACTCGGCCAAGCGTGTCCCTCGACAAAAACGAGATGCCCACCACGATCAGCATCGGGATCACTAGGAACAATGACAGCCACAACAGGACCGGCGGCAGGAGAAATCGGGAATTTCTCATGGCTCGATCATCACCTCGTCCTTGTCGTTCCAGTTCACCCCTACAGCCTCACCGATCTGCCACGGACGTTCATCCGATATATCGAGCGCCACCGTCACTTTCATTGGCTCGCCATCCAGCTGCACCAGCAATTTATGCACGCTGCCCAAATATTGAATGTCCTCAATGACACCCGTCTTCTTCGCACCCGGCTCCCGCTGAGCCACCATCTTCTCGGGCCGAACAGCGATAAGCCCCTCCGGCGATGAGAAAATATTGTTCTCCCCGACAAAGGTTGCAGCGAACAGGGTCTGCGGTCTCGCATAGATCTCGCGCGGCGTGCCGATCTGCTCCACCTTGCCATTATTCATAATGACGATCCGGTCGGACATCATCATCGCTTCTTCCTGATCATGCGTCACATAAACAAATGTAATCCCAAGCGTACGCTGCAAATGTTTCAGCTCGGACTGCAAGTTTTTGCGAAGCTGCAAATCCAGCGCGCCAAGCGGCTCGTCCAGCAGCAGCACCTTGGGCTTGTTCGCAATCGCACGCGCAATGGCGACACGTTGCTGCTGACCGCCGGAGAGCTGATGCGGAAAGCGATCCCGCAGCGCCGACAGCTGGGTCATTTGGGCAGCTTCATCTACACGCTCCTTGATCTGGGCACGCGGCATCTTCTTCATCTTTAGCCCAAACGCGATGTTATCTTCAACGGTCATATGCGGAAATAGGGCATAATGCTGGAATACGAGGTTCAGATCCCGCTTGCTTGCAGGAACATCCGTCACGTTCTGCCCCGCGAGCCATACCTGTCCATCCGTAGGCTGCTCGAAGCCTGCGATCATACGGAGGATCGTTGTCTTGCCGCAGCCGCTTGGGCCCAGCAAGGTCAGGAATTCCCCTTCCTTAATGGAGAGCGACAGCGGATGCACGACCGCCTGTCCCTGAAAATGTTTTTCAATCTGGACAAGCTCAATCATAGCATCAACCCCTTTCTAATGGTGCCCTTACATGGGATAGAGCGTGAATACTTGCGCGCTTATATTCGCGGGCCTGTTCGAAACCAGTAAGAAGAAACGGCAATTCTGCCCGAAGGCAGACCCGTTTCTCAAGAATAATCGTATATCATGCGTCGTTTAAGAAAAAAAAGCCATATCCATGGGTATGGCTTTACCGATGTTCATCAAATTCAGTTTTTTGCATATTCACTATACATTGTTTTCCCACTATGTACAACACTTTTCTGCGGATTTCGACAGGGTAAAGACGGGATATTCTTCAAGAACATGGCAGCGCTGGGCGAGCAACCGGAAACCCTCATCCCCAGCTTCCGCAGTGGACAAGAACGAAGCCCTTGTCTCAACACAAACACCCGCCTGCATATACAGACGGGTGCTGACCAGCCCTCCAGCAGTTCTACGCGCTGCATCGCAGCGGCACAAAGCCCGAGAGCTTAATTCCGACATACTATTTCAGCTCATATTGAACGTTAAGCTGGGTAACAATTTTGATCTCGCCCGGCTCAAGCGAGGTGCCAGCACTTTCTGCTTTCGACGCCAGGCCGTCCGCCGCGGCAAACGTAATGATATCATTCATCGCCGAACCTTCCGACACATTGATGATCGCTCCAAGCTGACGCTTGGCTGCATTGGCAATGGCGCGCGCCTTCAGATCGGCATTCGCAATCGCCTTTTCAATCACTTGCGCCTCGTAAGCATCCCGATCGGCAACCGAGAAGCGGGCGTTGCCAATGATGTTCGCACCCGCGTCAGCCGCTGAATCCAGCACGTCTCCGACCTTCGTCAGGTCAAGAAGCGTAACCTCAAGCGAATGATAAGCGGTATAGCTCTTCAGCGTGCGTCCGCCTTCATCCGAATACGTGTAGTTTGGCTGTACGAAGAACTGCTCCGTTTTGATATCCTTCTCGTTGATCTTCCATGTATCCTTCAGCAACGCTGTAATCTTCTGAACTTTCTGCGCATTGCTTCTTTGCGCCTCTTTTGCTGTTGCCGCCGTAGACTCACTGCCAATGGACAGGTAGACGATGTCCGGCTTCACAGAAATTTCGCCTTTACCCACCACTGTTACCACACTGCGCGGCGTCTCAGCCGCATATGCTTCCGTTGCACCCCCGATTCCGGTGACAGCTGCGCCTCCGGTCAGCAGCGTCCCTGCAATCATCACTGCACCAACCCGTTTAACCCACTTGTTCATTGTTCATTCGCCTCCTCAATTTTGGCCCTTGTATGCTTGCCTTACCCTTCTAACGGTGCTCAGTTGGTAAATGTTGCATCAGACGCTGCGAAATTATCATATTTATTATGAATCATGGATCCCTGCATGGTATGCATGACAAAAAGACGGGCAACCGCTCCCGTCTCATCCCAACCCATTATGTAGAATACCCCTCGCTTGCTTATGTTAAAAAAAGCCTTGCAGATGACAAGACTTTTCTTAATGACAGGTATTGTTTATTGATTTTCGAGCTCTTCCTTGCTCACCAAATTCATGAGCGAGGTAACCGCTTGCTCAGCGTCGGCTCCTTCTGCGCTAATGTAAACCTCAGTTCCGGAACTGATAGCTAGGCTCATAATTCCCATGATACTTTTGGCATTTACTTTTTTATCATCTTTTTCGACGAAAATTTCAGAGGAATATTTATTCGCTTCCTGAACGAACAGCGCGGCCGGTCTGGCGTGTAGACCCGTCTTCAGCCGAACGACTACCGGGTGCTTTGTCATGAAAATTACCCCCTATCTTATAAATCTGCTGAATTGAAAGCGCGGTGATATTTTATCATATTATAACATTTAACCATACAGGACACTAGCAGAAAAAATGTTATCCGTTTCGAATCTTTTCCGCCAGTTCATCAATCTTGCGAAGACGGTGGTTTACCCCGGATTTGCTGACCGTCCCCTTGAGAAGTTCCCCGACTTCCTTCAGGTTCATATCCGGATGAGCCAGCCGAATTTCGGCGACCTCCCGGAGCTTGTCAGGCAAGTTCTCCAGGCCGACTTCCTTCTGCAGCAGCTTGATGTTCTCAATCTGGCGAATCGCCGCCCCGATGGTTTTGTTCAGATTGGCCGTCTCACAGTTGACGATGCGGTTGACGGAATTTCTCATATCCCGCATGATCCGGACATCCTCGAACTTGAACAACGCCTGATGCGCTCCGATCAGGTTCAGGAATTCGATGATTTTCTCGCCTTCCTTGATGTAGAAGATGAACCCTTTCTTCCGCTCAATACAGCGGGCATTCAGGTGAAATTCATTGGCAAGCTGGACAAGAGACTGACAGTGCTCCTCATACATCGTGGCGATTTCCAGGTGATACGACGAGCCCTCCGGGTTGTTGACCGAACCCCCTGCCATGAAGGCACCCCGAAGATATGCCCGCTTGCAGCAATTGTTGCGGACAATCTGCTTGTCAATCCGTGGCTGAAACAGAAATCCTTCCGACACAATACGCAGCTCCTTCAGAATTTCCTGAACCTGAGCCGGTATGCGGACGATGTATACATTATTCTTCTTCAAACGCATTTTTTTACGCACCAAAAGTTCAGTATGCGCCTGGAAATGCTTCTTGATTAAGGAATAAATGCGCCTTGCAATCGCGGCGTTCTCCGTCGAAATATCCAGAATCACCTTTTTGTTCGAAAGCTGAACCGATCCGTTCATCCGGATGAGCGCAGACAGTTCCGCTTTCTCGCAGCAGCCCTGGCTTTCGACCATGGTCAACTCTTTCTTGGTTTGAGCCGCAAAGGACAAGGTACTCACCTCTTTCGTGTTATCCAGTCTTGCACCAGCTGAAAAATATGTTGGCTCAGCTTATCCGCATCGTGCCGCAAATAGGTTCGAAACAGCACAAGCTTGTCAGCGATGAGCTTATATCCTCGGCTGGTCACCTCATCACGGTCCAGGTACACAGGCTTCGCGCCTTTCTGTGCATACTTCTCCTGCACCTGAGGAGGAATGTCTCCATCATTAACAATAACATAATCAAACAGATGAAGGCCAATATGATCGTATACCGCCTGCAAATGATCACTTACTGTATAATTATCTGTCTCTCCTGGCTGTGTCATGACATTGCATACAAACATTTTGATAGCATCCGATGCCACAATCGCCTCGGCAAGCTTGGGGACAAGCAGATTGGGCAGAATACTCGTGTAGAGACTCCCGGGCCCAATCAGAATCGCATCCGCCTGTCGAATCGCCTCAAGGGCTTCGGGAAGAGGCTCCACATGCTCCGGCTCCAGGAAGACTCGCTTGATTCGCTGGCCAGCCTCCGGAATTTTCGATTCACCGGTCACAATCGTGCCATCCTCCATCTCGGCGTGCAGCACAACCGCTTCGCCAGCCGCTGGCAGAACCTGTCCGCGAACAACAAAAACCCGGCTCATCTCCTTAACAGCCGTGACAAAATCGCCGTGCAAATCCGTCATGGCAGCCAGGATGAGATTGCCGAGGCTGTGCCCGGCCAGTCCCGAGCCGGTTTCGAAACGGTATTTCAATATATCAGACATTAGCGGCTCCACATCGGCGAGAGCCGTGAGTACATTTCTTATATCTCCCGGAGGAGGCATTTGCAGCTCACTGCGCAGAATGCCGGAGCTCCCTCCGTCATCCGCTACAGTAACAATCGCCGTTATGTCGATCGGCTTTTCCTTCAGGCCCCGGAGCATGACCGACAGCCCGGTTCCTCCACCCATCACGACGATGCGAGGGCGCTTTGTTGCTTGCTCACCCAAGTTTATCACTTCCCCTAATTAATGCCGATCCCGGTCAGAATCACGATGGCTTACCGACACCGCTTCCGTTTCGCTGGCACCCAGCATCTTGCCAAGATATTCCGCAATCGCCACCGAACGGTGCTTGCCGCCCGTGCAGCCGATCCCGATAATAACCTGGCTCTTGCCCTCCTTGCGATACTGCGGAATAAGAAAATGCAGCATATCCAGCAGTTTCGTCAGAAACGTCTGCGTCTCCGGCCACTTCATGACATAATCATATACGTCGCTGTTCTGTCCGGTGTTCGGGCGCAGCTGCTCCACATAATGCGGATTAGGCAGAAAACGCACGTCAAAGATCAGGTCGGCGTCAATCGGGATTCCGTATTTAAATCCAAAAGACGTAATGTTGACCGACAGCATACTGGTCTCCAGATGTGTAAAGCGGGAGATGATCTTCTCCTTCAATTTCAGCGGCTTCATATGGCTTGTATCGATGACCTGAGTCGCCGAGTTTTTCAGTTCATCCAGCATTTTGCGCTCCAGACGGATGCCATCCAGCGGCATGCCTTCCGGAGCAAGGGGATGGCGGCGCCGGCTCTCCTTGTAGCGTTGAACCAGCACCGAATCGGTTGCGTCGAGGAACAGAATTTCACACCGAATCGTGAAATGATCCTTAATATAATTCAACGATTCGGACAATGCAGTGAAGAATTCACGGCCCCGCAGGTCGATGACCAAAGCGACCTTGCCAATCTTGCCTTTCGATTGATCGATCAGCTCCGCGAATTTCGGAATGAGCACCGGAGGCAGGTTATCCACGCAAAAAAATCCGAGGTCCTCCAGACTTTGCACCGCTAAAGTCTTCCCTGCACCCGACATCCCGGTAATGATGATCAGGGTGGCCATGGTTGATGTGTCGCTGCCTCGATCGGCTGCTTCCAGCATCAGCTTCCCCTCCCTCGATTGAATATATAATCAAGCGGCAGATCGGAAAATAACAAACCTACGAACGCAGAAGCAGACCCGCTGCGCCAACAACTCCGGCATCATTGCCCAGCTCCGCAGGCACGATGCTAACGCCGCGCTGCAGCGGCTCCGGCGCCAACTTGGCAAACACCGCCCGTACTTCGTCAAACAGAATATCACCGGCCTTGGATACGCCGCCGCCAATAATAAACACCTCAGGATTCAGCACTGCTGCCACCGTAGCCATCGACTTGCCAAGATAATAAGCGGCCCGCTTCACGATGCGAAGCGCCACTTCGTCTCCGGCCTTGGCTGCGTCGAACACTTCCTTCGCCGCGATGTTCTCCACCAGGGACAGGGACGTGCGATCTCCGCGCGCAACGGCATCCTTCGCCATACGGATGATGCCTGTAGCAGAGGAAACGGTTTCGAGGCAGCCCATCTTGCCGCAGCCGCACTGGATTGCTTCCAGATCAGGAACAACCGTAATATGGCCGAGCTCGCCGGCCATTCCGCCGCCTTGATAAATTTTGCCGTTAATGATGATACCGCCGCCCACGCCGGTTCCCAGCGTGTAGCACACACAGTTCTCGATGCCGCGGCCCGCACCGCTCCAAGCCTCGCCAAGCGCCGCCACGTTGGCATCGTTGTCTATCTTCACGGGCTTGCCCAGACGCTCTTCGAGCAGAGCGCGAATCGGCACATCCTTAAACCCTACATTCGGTGCCAGAATAATGATGCCTTCACGAATGTTCATAAAGCCGGCGAATCCAGCGCCTACACCTGCGAGCTGATCCCAGCTGTACGGAGACTCCTCCACGATATGACGCACGTACTTTTCAATGTTGCCTATTACCGTGTCAACGCCTTTTGCCGTTTCCGTCGGCCCCTCGTACTTATGCAGGAGATGTCCTTCTTCGTTGCAAATTCCAACCTTAATCGCTGTTCCGCCCAAATCGACACCGACGTAGATGTTTTCAGACATGTTACAAGCCACCTTTTTCCTTCTATTAATTGATATATGACTGCTGCATGATTCATGTTGCTCCTACTGTACCCACTATAATTGAAGCCACACTTTCGGTCAAGAGAAGGCCTCACACCTGCCAAGGAGCGTGAAGCCTTTCCAGAGCTGCGCGAAACCGCCCTGCGATCATCCATAACAAGACCCGCGCATGACAAAAGTCATCCCAAACCGGTGACATCCTTTACTAACACGGCCGCTGGCTGCCCCGTTATGATAGAGCCATCAAACACCTAATGCGAAAAGGGGCGTTGTCCATGATCAAGCAGCAACCCGGCGATCCGGTCGCCGAGCTGAAGCAAGTCACCAAAACGTTCGGCGGCAAAAGAGCGGTGGATCAAGTCTCCTTCACCATCCATCGCGGATCGATCACCGCCATTCTCGGGCCCAACGGCGCCGGAAAATCCACCGCCATCTCGATGATGCTCGGCCTTGCAAGCCCGAGCGAAGGCGAGGTGCTCCTGCTCGGCCAGAACCCAAGGAGTCTCGAGGTCCGCCAGCAGATTGGCGCCATGCTGCAGGAGGTCAGTGTGATGGACGGTCTCCGCACACGGGAAGTCATCCAGCTCATCCGGGGCTATTATCCGAACCCTCTGCCGATGGATGAGATCGTCCGCCTGTCCGGACTGACGCCGGAAGAGCTGAAGCAGTGGGCCGTCAAAATGTCCGGCGGCCAAAAGCGCAAGCTGATCTTTGCCCTCGCCATCGCCGGCAATCCGGAGCTGCTGTTCTTTGATGAACCGACAGTCGGGCTGGATACAACCGCGCGCAGGACATTCTGGAACACTGCAAAGCAGCTGGCCGAGCGGGGCAAGACGATTCTGTTTACGACCCACTACCTGCAGGAAGCTGATGATATTGCCGAGCGCGTGCTGCTCTTTAATCAAGGAAGGGTTATCGCGGATGGCGATCCGAAAGATATCAAGGCCAGACTGACCCGGCGCGCCTTATCGTTCATCTCCGATCAGAAGCCCGAATCGATTCGGGAGCTCCTGCCGCATACCCTCGGCATAACCGACCTGTTCGTCGAGGATGGCCGGATACATATCGTGACGGACGATACGGACGGCACGCTGTCCGTCTTGTACCGGGAAGGCGTCGGCATGCGTGATATCCGCATCGAGCAGGGCAGTCTTGACGAAGCGTTCAGCCAATTGACAACGGAACTGGAGGAGGCGAACTGAATGAACAACTGGAGACTTATCCGCTTGCAATGCAGGTTCGAATTACTGCGTATGGTCCGCAATCCATACTATATTTTCTGGTCCCTGACCATGCCGATCGCGTTCTATGTCATCTTCACCCGGCTGGTGACTGGCACAGACGCCATGGATGCAGGAATATGGCAGGCCCATTATCTGATGTCGATGACCGTGTTCAGCGTGATGGGGACCGCCATCATGAACCTTGGCATTCCGCTTGTGCAGGAGCGGGCGCAGGGCTGGGCTATCTATATGCGGGTAACCCCGCTGCCGGGATCCGTCTATTTTATCGCCAAAATGTTTGTACAGACCGTGATGCATCTGCTGAGCATTATCGTCATTTTCACGGCAGGATACCTGATCAACGGTGTATCGATGGCCATGTGGCAGTGGCTGTCCAGCGGCTTATGGATTCTGCTTGCCTCCGCGCCGTTTCTGGCGATCGGAGCGCTGATCGGATTGATGAAGCGTGTGGAGACCGCCAGCGGCGTCAGCAACGGCATGTATCTCGGGCTCGCCCTGACCGGCGGACTGTGGTTCCCGATGGAGGCCATGCCATCCTTCATGCAGGCCATCGGGCAATGGATGCCCTCCTACCACTTCGGGAGCGGAGCGTGGGCGATCACCCGCGCTGAAGCGCCAGGATGGGAGCATATCGTTGTTTTGACAGGATATTTTGCCGTATTTATGTTACTATCCACCTATATTCGCAAAAAACAACAAGCTGCATAAAAGGATGATGTACATGAAGCGTGTGAAGACAGGCAAACGCCGCTTTGCGATTTTCCCGGCAGAGATCGGATGGTTCCCTTACCTGTGGCTCATCTACCTGGTGCTTCCTATTATTAATATGCTGAGTGAATCCGGAACGAAAATGGCCGTCGGCTATGGCCTTATCGCCCTGTTCACCTTCACCTACCGCCAGCTGTACTTTGCTGAAGGGGAGCCGCGCTTCTTCACATGGCTCGGAATTCAGATGTCCATCATCTTCATTCTCTGCATGTGGTACCATCCAAGCTATATGTATATGGGCTTCTTCACCGCCAATTTCATCGGCTGGTATACGGACCGGCGCAATTTTACCATCTCCCTCGCGCTCTTTACCCTGGTGCAGAGCGCCCCTCTGATCAAACACGCCCATACGTTAGGTTGGAGGGAGCTTATTTTCATGATTCCTTTCCTCCTCATTATGGTGATGGCTCCGTTCGGGATTCGATCATTATACCGGCGGCAGCAGCTTGAGAAGGAACTGGCCCAGGCCAACGAGCAAATCCGCAGTCTGATCAAGGGGGAGGAGCGCATGCGAATCGCCCGGGACCTGCATGATACGCTTGGACATACGCTATCCCTGATTACGTTAAAGAGCCAGCTTATCGAGAAGCTGGTTGATACCAATGCCGAGCAGGCCAAGCTGGAGGCCCGCGAAATCCACAATACTTCGCGTTCCGCCTTGAGGCAGGTCAGGGAGCTTGTCTCCGAGATGCGGACGGCCACGCTGGCGGGGGAGCTGCAGGAGGCCCGCGTCATTCTGAACAGCGCAGGTATTGAGCTGATCTGCCATGGCCATCCGCGTCTAGCCGGCATATCCGATTTGGCTCAGAATATTATGAGCCTGTGCCTGCGCGAAGCCGTCACCAACGTGGTCAAGCATAGCCAGGCGCGCACCTGTACTGTCACCATGGAAACCGGCAGCACCGATTGGCTGCTGAGCATTGAAGACGATGGCGCCGGCTTGCAGGCAGGTTACGATGCCCCCGAGAAAAACGGGCTTCGGGGCATGACCGAACGGCTCGCGCTGATCGGTGGCACGCTGAACATAGAAAGCCATGGCGGAACGAAGCTGACGATACGCGTTCCGATTGTCATCAAGAGCCGGAAGGAGGATTCACCGGATGGCGATTAAAGTACTGATTGCCGAGGATCAGAGCATGCTTCGCGGCGCGCTGGCCGCGCTGCTCAATTTTGAAGAGGATATCCAGGTAGTCGGGCAAGCCGGCAACGGAGAGGAAGCGCTGCGCCAGATCGGCGCTTTGCAGCCGGATGTCTGCCTGCTTGATATCGAAATGCCGGTGCTTAGCGGCCTGGACGTCGCCGAAGAGCTCGTGAAGCTCGGAAGCCCCTGCCGCGTCATTATTTTGACGACCTTTGCCAGACCGGGGTATTTTGAACGCGCCGTGCAGGCTGGCGTGCAAGGATATTTACTCAAGGATGAGCCTAGCGACCGCCTTGCCGAAGCGATCCGGCGCGTGATGGAGGGGCGGCGCGAAGTCTCTCCCGAACTGGTCTTCGGCACGATCCGGGAGCCGAATCCGCTCACCGAGCGCGAGCAGGAAATTCTCCGTCTAGCCGCCGAAGGCAGCAGCTCCATGGACATTGCGGGGAGGCTGCATCTGTCTTATGGCACCGTCCGCAACTACATGTCCGAAATCTTGGGCAAGCTCGGTGCCAAGAACCGGATCGAGGCCATTGCCATCGCAGAGGAAAGAGGCTGGATCTGACCCGCATCCCGCATCAAAGCATGTATGGGCTGCCCCATGCAGGAGCAAGAGGCCGGAAGGAAATATAAATAAGGGGCCTGAAGACCGCCTGTTCACCTGAACGGGGGTATATCCCCTCTTGTCAGGTTTCCCAGGACGGCCCCCGTGCCCCCAAGAAAAAGATCTGTCTCACGTTATTCCCGTCTGCCAAGCAGCACGGCAATCAGGAGACCAGCCACAAATGTGCCCGCGCTGACTGCCAGCAGCCCGATTCCCGCAGGAACCCCCGGGAAAATGACAACGAGGGAACCGAGGATCAGTCCGGTAATGACCGCATAAGTCACGCTCGGAAACACATCCAGCAAATAACGGATCAGGCGGCTGCTGACGATGAAGCCGACAACAGCTCCCAAGCCGATCACGGCAATGATGCTGATGTTCATGGACGACAGCGCAGCAATCGCCGTAGAATATGCGCCCAGAATCAACAGGACGAAAGAGCCGCTAATGCCCGGCAGCAGCATCGCCATGCTGGCCAGCCAGCCGGAGAAGAACAGCCGGATCGCAGTACCGCCCGTCAAAGCGGTGATCGGCTCGATCGCCTCATCGGTTCGCAGAAACGCCGTCAGCGCAAGCAGCCCCGCAGCCACCAGCAGAACGACGATATGAACAGTCTTAAAGCGCGTTCTCGCTTCCGCTTTCCTTAAAATAAAGGGCAGCACGCCCACAATAAGTCCCATAAAGAAAAACTGTGTCGGTCCATAGTAATGCTCCAGCAAATACTCAATAACCCGGCTCAGCAGCAGCAAGGCAGATCCCATGCCGACCGCGAGCGGAATCAGAAAGCCGAGATGCTTCTTCCACTCCTTGCTGAAGAACCCGCTAATGGCCGCCAGCAGGCGGTCATATATCCCCAGAACGACCGCAATGGTCCCTCCGCTGACGCCGGGGATGAGATCGCTAATGCCCATGACTAACCCACGATATATATTTTTCCATTCCATCGATTAACTTGTCCTTTCATCATTCGCGTACGAGTCATACTTCATCTGTCAAACGTCTGTCTTATGATCCCAATCGATTACTTCTGCTTGAAGTGCAGCACCAGATTGCCCACTCCGCCCACGGCGAACATGAAGGCAACCAGGGAGAACCCCCACTGATGGGTGCTCTTCTCGGACAGTACAACAGTGATGATAAAGGCGATCGCAGCCAAGAAGTTAAGCACCGCAACGAGCAGAAAACTGTATTTATTCATCGTTCATCCCCATCTCAATTTCATCGGCTACCCGAAGTTCACCTTGCGTTTAAACACCACGATAACATCCCGCGACTGTCCGGACATGTTCGTATCAAAGCAGGATACCAGCTCCCAGCCATCCATGCCGTAGCGATTCAGCTCCTCCTCGAAGTCCTCTTCTTTCACATTGCCGCCAAAAAAACCGCCCGTTCGATACTTCAGCGTTTTGTATTCCCATTGCTCCATAGGCTCGTCCTCCCGTTCCCCGATGATGGTTGCTTAAAGTTCATAATTGGCATCATTTTACCTTTCGGCGACAGCCAGCGGCCGAGAGTTCCGCCATAGGGGCATCTGCCCGATCTGTTAATTGGTATCGCCGACATAGACCCTGGACGGGCCCTGGCCGGAGTAACCTCTTCTCTTCGCCAAAGGTTCAACCAGCGAACGAGGATATATACGAACATCTCCCAAGGAAGACAGCTTGACCCATTCGACCCCAACCTGATAGTCATCAGGACGATGGCCCTCAAATGAATCCCCCTGATCCGTCAGGCGGCACTCAAAATAAAACTCGACTTGGTGGATGTCGCCATCCTCTGCCGCAAACTCATGGTTGCTGCCGATATACTCGCGCACATGCAGCAGATCGCCGACCGCCACGGTCCGTCCGATCTCTTCCAGACATTCTCTGACAACGGCCTGCGCCAGCGTCTCCCCCTTCTCCTGGCCACCGCCCGGAAACAGAAAAAATTCACCCAGATGATCCACATTTCTGGTGAGCAGAACCCGGTCCTGATCCATGATGACCGCCTTGGCCGAATTACGAATCGGTTTCACTGCATCCCCTCCCCTTTCTCGTCCAACAAACCACAAACCACTTCTATTGTAACAAACCGGAACCCGCCGAGCCTAATCCTTGCACAGGGCAAGCCCGGACGGGTTCTGATCAACCTGGATATCGGTAGACTTTCCAATGATCGTGCAGACCGATCTCAACGGCAGGATGCTTCTTCATGCCGCGGCCCTCCACATCCACCAGGTTCACGCTTTGGAACCGGACGGGTACAAGCGAGCGACGATGGGGCTCCACCGTGATCTCCTTAGGCTCGAGCGTAACGTGTTCTCTGCCGAATCCAATGTCCACAGGACGAATCGTAATCTGATGCTCATTTCCGTAATTGTATATATTGAGCATGCAATCTGCAACTAAACGTGATTCGATCGTTTGAAAACGGCACTCGCTGTCTTTTGTCGAATAGGCTACCGAGGATATCCCGCTGGTATTGTATTTCACGAGCGAGACAATCTGGCCGGAGACCCAAGGAAATACGAGGATATAAGCAATACAGCCGATGATCAGCCTGCTCATGATCTTCGGATAACGCGCCTCGAAGAGGCGGGCCGTGCCATATACGCCAATGATGAGCAATAGGCTTCCAATGATCGTCGAAAGATGATAGGTTGTGTTCCCTGCGGTAATCAAAGGCGGGATGCCCACGCCGGTGAACAGATCGTAACCGAGGGGATAACCCAGATGGTGGACAGAAATAAACAAAAGCCCAAGAATCAGGGCCGTCACGCACAGCATTTTTGCTTTCAACCTAAATCCCCCTTGCAGTTGCATAATCCATATTATAACACAGGAGGCAGCAGGTGGTTTCAGTAAGTGGCCCATGATCTCCGCAAATCCGCCCTCTGCCTCGGAACTCCACGCATGAATCATCGTTCTTCTCATCCCACATTTCGCTTCGCAAACCGGGTTGATTCGATCCTTCTCTTGTCAGCCAATGACCAGTTTGGTGTTGCTTTTGTACTCATGAAGCAGCTTCCGATCCCGATTCAGCAAACAGAGCACCAGATGTATGAACACCCAGCCGTCCATAATCAGAAGCCCGAACAGATACATGCCATGAAGCAGCCCCGGGAAATGAACCGTGAACACCAGCGAGTGCAGCCCGCCGACGACAACATAGAGCAGTCCGTTGCGAATCAGAATCTCCTTCAGCTTCAGATGCTCCCCCTCTCCACTGATCCGGATGCGAACGATCCAGCTGCCCACTGTCCGTCCCTCGTTCATATAAGGAAGCACGATGAAGTACAATATACTCACGATAAAATAAGCCCCTGGCACCCTCAGTATGACTAGACCGCCCCAGATCAACAGAAGCAGCATCATATCTGCCGCGAAGGCGATCCCCCGCCGCGTATAGCTGACCCGCTTGGTTGACAGATCCACATCCTCATCAAGCCGCTCCATTCGCGGCAGATGGTTCTTCAACCAGTCCGCCAGCACCAGACCGATCATTCCGCCCAGCGTATTCATCATCAGATCATCCACATCAAACAGTCTGTACGGGTAATCGTAGAAGCCATAAATGCCCGTCACTTGGGTAATCTCGAACAGCAGGGACAGCCCGAACGAAGCTATAAGGCAGGTCAGCCATTTAGCCCGAGCATAATAGCGCAGAAACATCCCGAACGGGACGACAAGCAGCACATTAAACACCACCTGCAGAAACGCTCTTTCCTTCAGCAGGCGAATATAGGTGGAGGGCTCCGACCAGACCACCTTCGTCTCCCTCATAATATCCTGCACGAACTCGAAGGGAACCCACTGCATATACGAGGACACCGGCAGCGGGTCATTATGCCTTGAAGCTGGCAGCGGCAGCAGCACAAGATAGACTGCATTCATCAAGTACAGCAAGAACAGGTATAGCAGAAACCCGCGAAATTTATTGAAATAGCCGTATTTGCGATACTGCACGACAAGGAAAGGGATCGCACATAGCAAAGCGGCGATGGGAAAGGTCATAAAAGCATAAGAGATGGGAAACAGATAAGGCTCTAACACGGCAGCATTCACTTCCTTTCAGTGACGTTATCTCCAAGACTACACACCCATGTTTAAATCGAAAGGGAGCTTCTGTTTAAAAAGAGTTTAAAAAACCGTCTACTGCTATAACGAGACAGCGCATCACTTGGTTTCAGCCGCCTCGCTCCCGGCCCTTTGCGCCCCATAGGCAGCTTCCGGCCCGCGGCGTTTTTCATGACAGAGCTGTCGGCCCATCATGAACCGCCGCCGTATGCGGGGATTTCCCCTCCTGAACCACGGCCTTGCCTTGACCGCATAGCAAAAAGACGTTTCCATACGGAAACGCCTCCAGTTGGGCATCAGCCCATACATCTGTTCAGGGTAACTCATGTTCACTCCAGCTGGCGCGAGATCTACCCGCCTTCTCCGCTCCTCATCGGGCAAGGCGCAGATACGGGGAAGCAGCCTTGCTCACTTCAGCTCCCCATCACGCTTTTCCTTGAGTTATCATGGGTGATCCGTTCTCGTTCACAGCTTCTGCGCAATCAGCTTGCTCATCGCATGCTGGTGCGGCACGCCGGAGGAGTTGCAGTCAAAGACCACCTCGGGACAATCATGAATCATCCAATCATGGTACAGGGACAGCAGCTCGCCTGATATCCAGTCATAAGCGTACGGCTCATTCTCCGGCGGGGGCGCAATAAATGGCTTCTGTACGAACACATTCAGGAAGTGCATCCCGCCCTTGGCGGTAAACTGCTTGTAGTTATTAAAGATCTCCGCCCGGTACTCCGGCCGGATATAGTGCAGCACCCCACTGGAGTATACGATATCAAACTCCGTCTCCAGGCGGAAATCCCGGATATCGGCTTTGAACACATGGACATGCACGCCGGTTCTTTCCGCCAGCATTTTCGTCTTCTCAATGCCAGCATCGGAAATGTCAAAGGCGGTCACATCATAGCCGTTGCGCGCCAGAAACACCGCATCCTTGCCTTCCCCGCAGCCGATGTCCAGCACTTTAAGCCTGCGTGTCGGCGGCATGAGCTCCAGCACCTTGTAACACGTAACCGACGGCTCCGTGCCCCAGTAATAATGCGGCGTTTTGTATTCCTCCTCATAGATCGTGACCGGCTTGCCGGCAGAAGTATAGCCGAACAGCCGGTCCATGCTGACAGCCAGCTGCCGTGACAGCTCCGGCAGCAGCGATACATCCGGCAGGCTCTGCCCGTTCTCCCATTTGGAGACCGCCTGAAAGGTGACGCCCAGCTGCTGAGCCAGCCGCTCCTGGGTCAGGCCCTGCTCCTTACGATACCTGTATATGTTTTGAGATAGCTTGTGATGATTCATTCTTGGCACGCTCCTTTGTTACACTCATTGTAGGGCGTCCGCAAGACATGAAACAATAACCTGCGGATTGAGCTTGCGCCCCGATTCAACCTGGGGTGGAGCCACGCTCGGACTAGGTCGGTAAAGCGTGAAATGTTAGAATGAGGATAAGTGATCCGATGCGAAGGAAACATTTTTTTTATTGAAAGGAGTCCCTATGCATATTAGAGAGCTGAACCCGGGCGAACCGCTTCCGCTGGAGCTGCTGCTGCTCGCTGACCCTTCGGAGCGGCTCGTCAAAGCATACACACAGCGAGGCCACTGCTTCGTAGGCGAGATCGATGGCGCTGTCATCGGCGTCTATGTTCTGCTTCCGACCCGGCCGGATACGATGGAGCTGGTGAATGTTGCCGTCGCGGAGCACCTTCATGGACAGGGCTACGGCAAACAACTGGTCCGCCACGCCATTGCGCAGGCACGCCGTCATGGGTATGCCACCCTTGAGGTCGGAACCGGAAGTACAAGCATCGCCCAGCTGGCCTTGTATCAAAAATGCGGATTTCGTATGACCGGCATTGATCGCGATTTTTTCGTCCGGCATTATGAAGAGGCCATTTACGAGAACGGCATGCGACTGCGCGATATGGTGCGGTTGTCGCTGGATCTCTACAGCCATTGACTTCGCTTCCGCTAGGCACACTTCTCCTGTCCTCTGAATAGGCTATCGCATACCGAATATGTGGAGGAGAATGATACGTGACGAGCAAGGAAGCCCCTAAGCATTTGGCCTGGCATGAAACGATGGAAATGCACGAATTAACCGCATTCCAGACAAACTATCTGATGAAATTCAAGATGTGTCTGGGCGACATTAAAGATTCGGAACTGCGTGCGCTGTACACCGAGGCGATCAAAGGTCTTGAAATGAACCTGAAAGAGCTGCTGCAGTTTTTCCCTGAGGCGCCTGTCGGCATGCGCAACCTGTCCGAAGCAGATATGACCGCCTTCTACGCTGCCCAGCTGCTGATCTTTGCCAAGACCTCGGTCCGCAACTATGCCATCGCCATTACCGAGACAGCGACCCCTAGACTGCGCGACACCTTGAAGAAACAGCTGAACAACGCGATTGATCTGCATGCCAAAGTGTTCCATTTCATGCATGCCCGCAGTCTCTATCCTGCATACAATCTCAAGCAGCTGCTGACCAATGACGTCAAGAACGCCAACAAAGCTTTAAGCATGTAAGAAGCCTTCCCCCTCTTTCCTGCCTTCAGATGTGAACAAGGGGCAGTCCCGAAAGGTCCGTTTAGACTTTTCGGGACTGCCCCTCTGTGATTTACTGTATGCCAGCACCTGTGCCTTACTTGTTCAGCGTCTCGCTCCAGTCATGCACCATATGGCCTTCCAGGTACTTCTCGCAGTCCATGGCGGCCATACAGCCCGAGCCTGCGGCCGTAATCGCCTGCCGGTATCTTGTATCCTGGACGTCTCCACAAGCGAATACGCCCGGAATGTTCGTTTCCGTCGTGCCTGGCTTCACCTGAATGTAGCCGGCTGCATCCGTTGTAATTTGGCCGCCGAGGAACCCGGTGTTTGGTGTATGACCGATTGCAACGAACACGCCTTCGGCTTCGATCAATTCTTCCTCGCCGGTCTCGTTGTTGCGGACCTTCAGCCCCTTCACACCGGTTTCATGCGTTACGACCTCCAGCGGAGTGCGGTCCAGCGCCCACTGGATTTTCTCATTCTCACGGGCACGGTCCTGCATAATCTTGGAGGCTCTCAGCTCCGAGCGGCGATGAACAACCGTGACCGACGATGCAAAACGCGTCAGGAAGCTGGCTTCCTCCATTGCAGAATCGCCGCCGCCAATGACCACAATGCGCTTGCCGCGGAAGAAGAACCCGTCACAGGTTGCGCAGGTGCTGACTCCGCGTCCCACATTCTCCTGCTCTCCCGGAATGCCGAGATATTTAGCAGAAGCGCCGGTCGATATAATGACCGTTTCCGTCAGCAGCTCGCCGACACCCTCCACATTGACCTTGAATGGACGCTGGGAGAGATCAACCGACTCCACCCACGCGCTCTTGAATTCAGCGCCAAAACGCTCCGCCTGCTTGCGCATGTTATCCATCAGCTCAGGCCCCATAATGCCGTCCGGGAAACCCGGAAAGTTCTCGACTTCAGTGGTCGTGGTCAACTGACCCCCTGGCTGTAATCCTTCAATGACAAGCGGCTTCAGATTCGCGCGTGCCAGATAGATGGCCGCCGTTAAACCGGCTGGCCCCGTTCCGATTACGATGGATTTATACATCGCTGTGTGCCTCCTTTATGTCATCACTGTTCGCTTTTATACAATTTATTCCTGAAATGCGGGAAATACCCGCATATTGGATCTCTCCATCGCACGCCTACGTTAAGTATTCACTCATAAGGCCGCTTTGCAAGCTTATTCTTGCTAGATTTTTTCCGTAAAAGGATGGAAACGATCATCGGATGACGGCTCCGGGTCGCATACATTATGGATTTGGCGCGCATAGCGGCTGACCGTTGACGGGGAGACCCCGTATTGCGCAGCGGCCTGCTGATAAGTGACGGCTCGTCCACGCCTCTTCGCTACCAAATAGGCAAGCGCCGCCGCCCAGCCCTCCGTATTGCGGATATTCGGTATGTTCGGATACTGGCGGCTCAAATAGTCTGACCACAGATGCTCCAGTTCCTTCTCCCAGTATGGGTCCGTACCCTTCTCTTTGTTCTCGGCCGCCTTGACAAGCACTTCCTTCCACTCCGGAAGCCAGTCGGGAAGAACCTCGCGGCTTCGGACAGCCGGCTCGCGTTCCTCAGAGCGCTCCTGAAGCCGGCTTGCCGCCGTCTCCATCTGCTGCAGCGCCAGCCGGGCCGCATGTTTAAGCTCCGGTGGCTCGCCAGGCTCCTGCAGAAAGGACAGCAAGGCGTGCCGCACCTCTTCATCCGCGATAAGCTCCAGCGTCCGGATCACCTGCAGCTTGGTCTGCGGATCCCCATGCCGCAGCGCCCAGAAGAAGGACGAGCGGATGAGCGGATTCTGCCGGGCTTCCTGGGTCAGCCGCTCCCCGTCCAGCTCCAGGTGCTTGAGCTGTTCATCAAAGGGCAGATGATAATGGTAACTGACCTTAATCTGATCGCTGCCCATCTTCCTCATCTGCTGCAGCTGCATTAAATAGAACGGCGGGATTACCGATTCCGGATCCAGCTTCGCCGCTTGACGCCAATACTTCTCCGCTGCCTCATAACGGCCGCTGTTGCTAGCGGCTGCCGCCGTATAATGATACAGGCTCGGGTCTCCGTTAAACCCTTCATCAGTGAGCAGGCGGCGGAAATGCCGATAGGCGATCTCGTGCTGGCCAAGAATGCCCATCGTCGTTGCCAGCTTGAACACATGCTCCATATGGAACGGCACGGTGACCGACAGCATGTCCATCAGCTTGTCACGCATCTGTGTGTTTCCTTCATGCTGATAGAAAATTGCCAGGTTGCACAGGCCGTGCAGGTTGCCCGGCTCCTGCTCAAGCACATCGCCGATGGTACGTTTGGCCGTGTCGAATCGGCCCATATAATAATAGGCTAACGCCAGATTGTTCCGCGCCGCCAGGAAATCCGGATGTTCGCTGACGATTTCCTCCAGCAGCTTCACCGCTTGCGCGAACTTGCCTTCCTCCAGCAGTTCCCGCGCCCGCTCATGCTCGACCATGCCTTCACGGCTTTTGATGCGGCTGGGCTTGGCCGGGCGGCTCAGCTCATGTTGAAGAAGCTCCATCATTTCCTCCGCCTCATCCAGAAACTGACCGTTCGGATCCTCCTCCAGATAGGTGATGAGCGCTTCCTCTGCTTTTTCATACTGCTCCATATTGGCATAGTTGTTTGCCATATAGAAGTAGCATTCGGTCATGGACGGATCTACCTGCTCCAGAATGTGCCTCAGCACTTCATTGGAAGCCGTATAATCCCCTGTCTCTGATAATATACCCGCCATGTTGCAATGATTGACCGGATTGTCCGGCTCATACTCAACCGCTTTACGAAAATATTTCAATGCCTTGTCATATTGGTAACGATCCAGCGCGCGAACCGCCCGATCGAAGAAAAAGTTGGCTGTCATTTCGATAGGTATAACATTATGCGGATCGTACGATCCGTTGTGATTCTCACTCACGGAAGCAAGGCCACCTCCTTTAACTTGCTCCTCTATCCACAACAGTATAACATAACTAACACAATCATTTGCAGAAAAAAGACACCAGCTTTACACGCCGGCGTCCTTGAACAGGGTAGCAATCGAGCCGCCCTCCATTATGATATGTGTCGCCCTCGCGAGCATCGGTGCAACAGACAGTACTCTGAGGCGATCTGTGCTGGGGTGATCCGGCAGCGCAATCGAGTCTGTAACCACGATTTCCCCGATATGGGCATGATCCAGCTTCTCCAGCGCCGAGCCGGAGAACAGCCCGTGCGTCGCACAGACGATGGCATCCTTGGCCCCCCGATCCTTCAAGCTTTCCACAACCTGGACAATCGTCGTTCCCGTGTCGATCAGATCCTCGATAATAATCGGGGTGCGGTCTCTCACATCCCCGATCACATGCGTGATCACTGCCTGATTATGCGCCGGACGCTGCTTGACCATCATGGCGAAGGGCGAGCCGAGGCGGCTCGCCAGCTTCTCAGCCGTTCTGGCCCGTCCCGCATCTGGCGATACCACGACAGGATGATCGATATCCTTGCTGTTCAAGTACTCGGTGATGAGGTCAAGCGCGGTCAGATGATCGACCGGAATGTTGAAAAATCCCTGTATGGCAGGCGCATGCAGATCCATCGTAATGACGCGCGAAGCGCCCGCCGTTGTCAGCACATCAGCCACCATCTTCGCCGATATCGGTTCACGCGGCGCCGATTTCCGCTCTTGTCGGGCATAGCCATAGTACGGCACAATGATGTTGATCGTTCTGGCCGAGGCCCGCTTGGCCGCATCAATCATGACCAGCAGCTCCACAAACATCTCATTGATCGGGTGAGAGAACGACTGCAGCAGGAACACATCGCAGTTTCGTATGCTTTCTTCATAATGCACGTAGATTTCCCCGCTTTTGAAGCGGGAGATCGTGACCTTGCCCAGTTCCACACCCAGCTGCTGGCTAATCCTTTCGGCTAGACCCGGATTGGACGTTCCGGCAAACAATCGAAATTCTCGATACATGGGGGGCCTCCTGGAGAAATGAATTGGTTGACGCATATGCTCTAGACGTGAAAGCGCTGTCGCTAAATCAGGCTGTTCCCGCCTCCATCACCGCCAATTGATACGGTTGGAGAGGAGAACAGCCGTCCGCTTCTGTGTATCGTTCTTCCTGTATTATACATCGAAAAGGTTAGGTTTCAAAAGGCACCATTTCACGCTTCCGCTCGCGGAAGGTTGCCAGTGCCGTTACGCCGAGCTCCGCCAGCAGCGCTCTGGCCTTGTCCAGATGCTCGCCAAGCTTCAATGGCTGATGGGCATCCGAGCCAAGCGTCAGCGGAATGCCTAGCGAGATGGCTTCCTCCAGCATGCGACGGCTTGGAAACATTTCCGCACAGTCCTTAGACAGTCCGGATGCATTCAGCTCCATCGCCTTCCCGCTCTTGGCCACAGCCGCCAGCGCCGCTTTCTCCAGCGCAATCACTTCCGGTTCATGCTCCTTGCCAGGGCCGTACCCGAAGCGTTTAATCACATCAAGATGGCCCATAATGTCATAGAAGCCGGTCGCAGCAGCCTTCTGAACCGCATCATAGTACTGGCGGTAGACCTCCAGCGGGTCTTTCCCTTCCCAGCCTGCGGTCTGGCGGTAATCCGTAATATCCCACTCGCCAAGAAAATGCACCGAGCCGATGACATAATCCCAAGGATATCCGTTCACGATCCGCTCAATTTCCTCCTCGCAGCCTTCGATATAATCACCTTCAAGACCTACCCGCACCTCGATCTGGCCCTTATACCGTTCCTTCAGCTGCAAGCATTCCTCAACATAACGCGGAAGCTCCGCCATCGGCATCGCCATCTCCGGATAGTAACGATCCGGATCAACATGGAGCAGCGGCATATGATCGGATAGCCCGATATGATCCAGGCCAAGCTCAATCGCCCGCTGCACATATTCCTCAAGCTGTCCCTGTGCATGCCCACACCGGGCATGGTGGGTATGGTAGTCGATTCGCATGAATGCTACAGCCCCCTAATCCCGGCGCGGCCGTTCGTGACGGCGGGCCAGCTCGTCCATAATGTCATCCAGCGGAAGCTTTCGCTCCTGCAGCAGCACCAGCAGGTGATAGATGAGGTCGCTGACTTCAAGCCTTAGCTCGGCGTTATCTTTATTTTTGGCGGCGATGATGGTCTCCGCCGTCTCCTCGCCGACTTTTTTCAATATTTTATCTACACCTTTATCAAACAGATACGTCGTGTAGGCCCCTTCCGGACGCTCGGCCTCCCGCTGTGCAATAACCGCCTCCAGCTCGCCGAGAACGGCGAAGCGGTCTGACGCACCTGCTGTACTTGAGCTGGACTCTTGAACAGGCTCGCTGCCGTCCTGGCGCTGCATCACAACGGGGTTGTGGAAGCACGTGATCTTGCCTGTGTGACAGGCCGGACCCTTCGGCTTGACCTGAATCAACAGCGTGTCCCCGTCACAGTCATAATCGATCGATACGACGGCTTGCGTGTTGCCCGAGGTTCCTCCCTTATGCCACAGCTCCTGGCGCGAACGGCTCCAGAACCAGGTGTCCCCGCTTTCCAGCGTCAGACGAAGCGACTCCTGGTTCATATAGGCCATCATCAGCACTTGTCGCGTATCCGCATCCTGGATGATGGCAGGAACCAAGCCCCCCTCATCCCAGCGGATATTCTCCACTGCCTGCTCAAGCGTCACGGCTTTATTCCGTTGATCACTCATCGTATGTCCACTCCCTTCCCGCTCAGATGCTGCTTCAGCTCCGGAATCGAGATCTCCTTATAGTGGAAGATCGTTGCGGCAAGGCCTGCATCGGCCTTCCCTGTTGTAAATACATCGTAGAAATGCTCTTCTTTCCCGGCTCCGCCTGAAGCGATCACCGGAATGCTGACCGAGGAAGATACGGCGGAAGTCAGCGGCAGATCGAAGCCATCCTTCGTCCCGTCCGCATCCATGCTCGTCAGCAGGATTTCACCGGCCCCGAGCGATTCCGCCTGCCGTACCCAGTCCAGCGCCTTGATGCCGGAAGGCGTACGGCCGCCGTGGGTGTATACTTCCCATTCGCCCCATGCCTCGTTATATTTGGCATCCACCGCAACAACGATGCATTGGGAGCCGAATTTACGCGCGCCTGCCGAGATCAGCTCGGGCTGCTTAACTGCAGCGGTATTGATGCCGATCTTGTCGGCACCCGCACGCAGGATCCGCTTCATATCATCCACGGAGGAAATGCCGCCGCCAACCGTAAACGGAATGGCAATCTCCCCGGCGGTCTTGCGCACAACCTCCTCCATGGTGGCCCGCCCTTCAACCGAAGCCGAGATGTCCAGAAACACCAGCTCGTCAGCGCCCTCGCGGTCATATAATGCCGCCAGCTCAACAGGGTCCCCTGCATCGCGGAGGTTCACAAAGTTAACGCCCTTCACCACCCGGCCGTCCTTAACATCAAGACAAGGAATAATCCGTTTTGCCAGCATGATTTCGCCTTCTTCCCATTAATCTATTTCTTATCCGAGCTTTGCCACAGCCTCGCGCAAATCGATATTGCCGGTATATAGCGCTTTGCCCACGATAGCGCCGCCGATGCCGTCGCCATGGTGCTTGCTGAGCGCCACCAGATCGTCTAACTGCGTTACTCCGCCCGAAGCAATCACGGTGCGCCCGCTCGCTTGTGCCAGCGAGACAATGGCCTCTACATTCGGACCCTGCATCATACCGTCGCGGGAAATGTCCGTGAATATAAACGTTTCCGCTCCTTTGGCCGCCAACTCCTTCGCCAGCTCGTCTGCCTTCACCTCGGAGGTTTCCAGCCAGCCGCGTGTCGCTACATAACCGTCCCGGGCATCAATGCCTATGGCGACTTTATCGCCATATTGTCCGAGCACCCGCTCGGTAAACTCCCGGTCCTCAATCGCAGCCGTTCCGATAATGACCCGGCTGACGCCGAGCGACAGCAGACGCTCCACGTCTGCCAGCGTCCGCAGCCCGCCGCCTACCTGCACCGGCACGTTCAATTGAGAGGCAATCTGACCGATCACCTCATCGTTGACCGGATGGCCAGCCTTCGCCCCATCCAGATCCACCAGATGGATGAACTGCCCGCCTTGCTCTTCCCATGCTTTGGCCGCTGCCAGCGGACTATCGTTGTATACCGTCTCCTGGTTGTAGTCTCCCTGCACCAGCCGCACACACTTCCCGCCGCGAATGTCGATCGCGGGATATATGATAAATGAGGACACAAGCAACCCTCGCCTTCACGTTATTTTGTGGATCGAACGACCATCATGGAACATGAGCCGTTGCTCAATGCACAACCGCTCACGTCCCCTACGCATTGTCTCGTTTCTACCTCGTCAGCGCAAGGAAATTGCGCAGCAGACTCATGCCCAGCTCCCCGCTCTTCTCCGGATGAAACTGCATCCCGTGCACATTGCCGCGACCGACAATCGCTGTTACCGGACGGCCGTAGTCCGTCACGGCAAGCAAATCGGATGATTGGTCAGGCAGAACATGATAAGAGTGGACAAAATACACATGCCCTTCCTGAAGCCCTGCAAACAGCGGATGCTCCGGCTTCGTAAACGTCAGGCTGTTCCATCCCATATGCGGCACCTTGTACGCTCCGCTCTCAAAGCGAACCACCTGACCGGGCAGTATGCTCAGCCCCTCGTGGTGACCATGCTCCTCGCTCTTGCTAAAGAGCAGCTGCATGCCAAGGCATATGCCCAGCAACGGCTTTCCAAGCTCGGCCGCCTCCTTCATGACCTTATCCAGCGACGTGGCACGAAGCTGCTCCATCGCATCGCCGAATGCGCCGACTCCCGGCAAAATAATGCCATCCGCTGCGAGAATCTCCTCCCGCTTCCCGGTCACAAGCGGCTCGTCCCCGAGGCGTTCCACCGCTTTGCTTACGCTGTGCAGATTACCCATCCCGTAATCTACGATCGCAATCGCCATCGTTTACAGCACTCCCTTCGTTGAAGGAACTCCCGTCACACGCGGATCTATGCTGGTGGCTTCATCGAGCGCCCGTCCGAGCGCCTTGAACACCGCTTCGATCATATGATGTGTATTCTGTCCGTAATGGACAATGACGTGCAGCGTCATCCGGGCTTCCAGAGCCAGCTTCCACAGAAACTCGTGCACAAGCTCCGTATCGAAGGAGCCTACCTGCCCCGAAGGGTACTCGGCACGATATTCAAAATGCGGCCGGTTGCTCATATCAATAACAACCTGCGCCAGCGCCTCATCCATCGGCACAAAGACGCTCGCATAGCGTTTGATTCCCTTTTTGTCCCCAAGCGCTTCGCGGATCGTCTGCCCGAGGCAAATTCCGATATCTTCAACGGTATGATGGTCATCAATCTCGATATCTCCCTTGGCTTGTACGTGGAGATCGAAATGACCGTGCTTGGTGAACAGATCCAGCATATGATTCAGGAACGGAACGTCCGTCTCCAGGTTGGAAACGCCGGTTCCATCCACGTTGAATTTTAATGTAATGTCGGTTTCATTGGTCTTGCGGCTTACACTGGCTGTGCGACCGCTTGTCTCATAACTGCTCACTTCGTTGTCCCCCCTGTATTTCGCTCTTGATCCAGCCGAATGCCGATGGCACGGGCGTGTCCTTCCAGCCCTTCGCGCCGGGCCAGCTCCATGATCGTCTCACCGTCGCGAAGCAGCGCTTCCTTGCTGTAATAGATCAAGCTCGATTTCTTAATAAAATCGTCCACATCCACAGGTGAAGCAAATCGGGCCGTGCCATTCGTCGGAATAATATGGTTCGGACCGGCAAAATAATCCCCGACAGGCTCGGAGCTGTATGGCCCCAGGAAGATCGCTCCGGCATTCTCAATCTGACCGACAATCGCCATCGGCTCCTTCGTTACAATCTCCAGATGCTCTGGCGCGAGCCGATTGATGATATCAATCGCATCCGTCAGCGAATCGGTCACGACCGCTGCTCCGTAAGAATCCATCGAAGCCCTGGCAATGTCACGGCGCGGCAGCAGCTCCAGCTGTCGCTCCACCTCGGCTGACACGGCCTCCGCCAGACTGAGGGACGGCGTGACCAGAATAGCGGAAGCCATCTCGTCATGCTCGGCTTGGGACAGCAGATCGGCAGCTATGTACGAAGGGTCCGCCCCTTCTTCCGCCAGCACTGCGATTTCGCTTGGTCCTGCGAGACTGTCAATATTAACGGCCCCATATACCTCTCGTTTGGCAAGCGCCACATAGATATTGCCCGGCCCGCATATTTTATCCACCGGCTGGATGGTCTCCGTTCCGTAGGCAAGTGCGGCAATCGCCTGGGCACCGCCAACCCGGTACATCTCCGTGACACCAGCCTCGGCTGCGGCGACCAGAATGTACGGGTTAATGCCCATCTCTCCTCCGCTAGCCGGCGGAGTCACCATGACGATCTCCGGCACACCCGCTACCTGCGCGGGAATCACGTTCATCAGCACGGAGGAGGGGTAGGCTGCTTTCCCCCCTGGCACGTACACACCGACCCGCCGAAGCGGGCGAATGATCTGGCCGAGGATGCTCCCGTCCGCCTGAAAATCCATCCAGGATTGGCGCTTCTGCTTATCATGATAAGCGCGAATCCGGTCTGCCGCCGCCCGGATCGCCGTCACAAAGGACGGCTCTACCCGCTCATAAGCGGCCTGCATTTCGGCCTCGGTTACGCGCAGTCCGGACGCCTCCAGCTTGACGCGATCCAGCTGCTCGGTATACCGCAGCAGTGCGATATCCCCTTCGGCTCGTACGCTGTTCACGATGCTTTTTACCGTTTCATTCTGCTCAGGTGTCCCGTAATCATTCTCGCGCTTCGACTGAAAGTCACGCGCAGATACCACTCTCACCTTCAACACCTCCTGAAGTTCAGACCTTATATGCTCTGCAAGCGATATTTCATAATATCAGCACATCGTGCCGCTCTCTTCCCATCCGATGCTAGCTTCGTTGGGACAATCCCTAGCTGTAGCATCAGCATGCTATCCGTTTGCTACTAGAGCTGTGCCCCTGCGTTAATCACCTGCTGCAATCGGTCGCATAGCTGCTGGATTTCCGCATTCTTCATCCGATAACTGACCCGATTGGCAATGAGCCGGCTCGTAATCTCGAAGATGCTGTTCAGTTCAACCAGCCCATTCTCGCGCAAGGTCTGCCCGGTCTCCACCATATCGACAATCCGATCTGCAAGTCCGATCAGCGGCGCTAGCTCAATTGAACCGTTCAGCTTAACGACCTCGACCTGCTGTCCCTGTTCACGAAAATATTGCGAGGCAACATTCGGATACTTGGTTGCTACCCGCTGACGTATGCCCGGCGTCCAATCCGGCAGTGCAATGACGGACATCCGGCAACGGGCAATGCCCAGATCAAGGAGCTCATACACGTCCTTCTTCTCCTCCATCAGCACATCTTTGCCGACGATGCCAATATCAGCTACTCCATACTCGACATAGGTCGGAACGTCCACCGGCTTGGCCAAGATGAACTCCATCCCCGCCTCAGGCAGGGGAATGACCAGCTTGCGCGTCTCATCCACATCCAGTGGAATCGGGAGACCCGCAGCGCGGAACAGCGCAGATGCTTTTTTATAGATACGCCCTTTAGGCATGGCAACCTTCAACACTTCCGCCATCATGCATCCTCCTCCCTGTATATCGTCCATTCACACTCATCTATTTGAAAGTAATAATTTCCTGATAACCTTTATTGAGCAGTTTACCCGCAGCCGGCGGTTGATGTTCATCCTGACCAGCCACCTCGCTATGGTCGTTCTCCTCTATAACAGAGGTTACCGCAATATAACCTTGGGCACGCAGCTCTGTTGCCTTCTGCAGCCCTTCCTTGCGGAAGGCTGGCGTATACTGCACGAGAATTGGCCGCTCCTCCGGAATATCGGTTCCGGATACGCCGTCCAGTATGCGATTCGTCTTCAAGGCAAAGCCAGTTGAAGGCACTGCACGCCCAAACTGCCGCAGCAGCTTGTCATAGCGCCCCCCGCTTGCCACCGGAGAGCCCAGCTCGGCAGCATAGCCCTCAAAGATCATACCCGTGTAATAAGAGAAATCGCCAATCATTGTCAGGTCGATCATGACATGCTCAGACACCTCATACGCATCCAGCACTTCAAGCACCTTGCCCAGATGGCGAATGGAGCTCTGAGCCAGTGTATTGCCGCTCAGCGATTGCGCATGTTTAAGGGCTTCGCGGCCGCCGCGAAGCTTCAGCACGCCATCCAGCTTGCCCGCCTGTTCTTCGGGCAGATTCAGCCGCTCAATGGTACCTCGATAGCCCACATAATCCCGGTTTAACAGATCCTGCTTCAGGCTGCCCTGGTCCTCGGCCCGCTCCGGAAGCACCTCCTGCAGAAGGCCGTTCAGGAAGCCCATATGGCCCATTGCGATTTTGAACCTGGCGACACCGGCCGCCTTCAATGACTCGATGGCCAGAGCGATCACCTCGGCATCCGCCTCCGGGGAATCGTCCCCGACAAGCTCCACCCCAGTCTGAAAAAACTCCGACTCGCGGCCGGCTTCTTCTTCAATCGCCCGGAATACATTGGCATGGTAGGACAAGCGTATTGGCAGTGGCTCCTCCTTCAACAGCGAAGATACAACGCGCGCAATCGGCGACGTCATATCCGAACGGAGGACCATCGTGGTGCCTCTGTTATTCAACAATTTAAACAATTTCTGATCCGACGTCGAGCTTGCCACGCCCACCGTATCATAATATTCCATCGTAGGTGTCATGATCTGCCGGTAGCCCCAGCGGTCCATACACGCAAGAACTTCTCGTTCAATCCGGCGCAGCTTGGCAACCGCGTGCGGGAGGTAATCCCGGACACCGGCTGGTTTTTCGAAGCCTTTCGGTTTAGACATACTACACCACCTCTATATCTTCATTGCGTTAAAGCGCTAATTTGCTAACAAATTAAAGGATATTCGATATATTAACATACAAAGCTTACATCCGTCAATGGCACGGCATCACGGCCTACAAACGTTCATTACCCCCTGTAATCTTGAACTACAACGAACAAAGCCACACTAGTAATATTATCATTTTCGGCACCTTTTTTGCTTCTTTGCAGAAAATCCGAACCTACGCCAAAAAGCTGCTCGCACCAGCGAACAGCTTGCATAATAACAGGCAGGCCTCATCATGATGAGACCTGCCCTGTGTTGATTATTGGAGCAAATGAGTTACAGATCCACCGACTTCTTGCCATCTCCGGCCACGGTGTCTTTCCGATCCGCCCGAGTCCGAGGCGCCGGCTTGAGGGAGCGCGGCACGCTGCCGAGCAGCACCCAAACCCCCGGCACCCATCTCATCAGCAATTGGACAACGACCCCGCTGACAAGCAGCGCCGTAATAAATCCGCCGTAAATCCAGATCAGATAATCATCGGTAACCGGATTTAGTTTAGGGTCATATTCCCGGTAGAGGAACAGCCACAGCGGATGCACCAGATAGATCGCAAACGACAGCTCCCCGATGCGCGTCAGCAGCGCAACGATCCGCTTCCAGCCGCTGTTATAGAGCCAGCTGGCCAACTGCATCAGCACGATCGCCGAGAAGACGGTGTGCATATTCCAGAGCAGCTCATACAGCAAGGAGTCGTATCTCGCGCTATACAATCGGTTGTTGTACCATATCTGAACATGCGCCAGCGCCAGCGCCAGCCAGCCCAGCCATATGAAGACAGTTACCGTCCTCTGCCTTGCGCTCTGCTGCTTCCAGGTTGAACTGAACCATCCCTTGAACTTATCATAATGCATGGCCACATATGCGCCGAGCATGTAATAGGCGATATAAGAGATCGACAAACTTCCCTTGTACGTGATCTGGAACTCATACTTGTTCAGTATAATAAAGCCCCATTGCAGCAAGAAGCCAATCGGCACCGCCCACCGGACCAAGAACCGGGACGACTTGAACAACTTAAGGAATATCGGGAACAGTATATAGAACTGTAAGCTGATAAATACAAAGTATAAGTGCGTATAGTTCTGACCGCGAGCCAGCCGTTCGAAAAAGACCGGCATCTGAGCCCATAGATCAAGCGAGCTATTCAGCAAACCGTTCTGGTACAAGCGAACAAAGAAATAAATGATCGAGAACAGCAGATACGGAAGCAGAATATACAATAGCCGCCGTTTGTAGAAGTTCTTGATCAAATCCTTCGTCAGCGGCCTGTCGATATAGTTATAGAACAGAACAAAGCTGCTCAGGAAAATAAATGAAGGCGTGCCATACTTAAAAAAGATATTTAAAAAGTTAATAATGTAGTAGAATCGCGATTCGGTTGCAGCAACCGTAGCAAACGACGTCGCATGAACATGAAGAACGCCTATAATCGCCAGCGCTCGAAAAATGTCCAGGTGCGGCAGTCGTTCCTTCTTTATGGAATTTCCGCTCATACCAATAAAATCTCCTTTTGTATAGAATCAAGGAAGCGGGGCATACCTGCCAAAAAATCTTAAAAGTCCCGCAGGACTGTTCGTCAAGCCTGGGGACCTCTCATTAGCATTTTTCCCTATTACCTTCCTCATTCTACTATAAAACGGACAGCATGGGAACCTATGACCACGAATTGCCTTAGGTGGGCTCATCTCCCGAGCCCTTCGTCAGCACCCGCAGCGGGTTCCCGCCCACAAATGTGCCCGCAGCCACGTCCTTATGCACAACCGATCCGGCAGCCACCACGGCGCCGTCTCCAATCGTCACCCCGGGCAGAATGGTCGAATTCGCTCCAATCATCACGTTCTCTCCAATGATGACGTCACCGAGACGGTACTCCTTAATCAAGTACTCGTGAGCAAGAATGGTCGTGTTATATCCGATGATCGAATTATCGCCTACCGTAATCTTCTCGGGAAAAAAAACATCCACCATCACCATGAGCCCAAACGCCGCATGCTTGCCCACCTTCATGCCAAGGATGTGTCGATATATCCAGTTCTTAACGGATAGCACCGGACAATAGCGGGCGATCTGGATGAAGACAAAGTTTTTGACCCCTTTGAAGGGGCTCACGGTACGGTATATTTGCCACAATGCATTAGGCCCTTCCACCGGATGCCGGGTTACGTTTCTGGCCATGCCGTCAAAACCTCTATTCCTTGTGAAGTCCGATAATGTCGTACAGATCCCTCATATCGTTGATGATATAGTCCGGTCCGTACTCCTGAAGTTTGTCCACGCCCTTAAGTGACCAAGCGACAGCCGCCGCCTTCACGCCTGCTGCTTTGGCAGACTGAATGTCCACCGGGCTGTCCCCGATCATTAAAGTTGTCTCCGGATCACATCCAAGCTGCTCCACAGCGGTCAGCACAGGCTCTGGATGAGGCTTCGGATGCTCCACATCGTTCACAGTGACAACAGCCGACATATACGGCTCCAGTCCGAACTTCTCCAGTGTCATCATCGTAGACGGACGAATCTTCGTCGTCACCACACCGAGGCGAAGCCCGTGCGCATGCAGCCGCTCCACCACTTCATTCACATGCGGAAACGGCCGGACCATCTCATCATGATGCACCGAGTTGAAGGCGCGGTAGGCCTTCACGAAATGGGACACGTCTTCCTCGCCCGAAAAAGCTTGCAGCTGATGCTCCAGCGTCGTGCCCATATGGGGAATAATCTGCTCCCTTGTGAGCGGCCCTGATTCCCGCTGTTCAAACACATGAATAAAAGAAGAGATGATCAGTTCGTTTGTATCAATAATCGTGCCGTCCAAATCAAACAGTACGGTTTCAATCATGCTGATTTACTCCTTTTTGTCCTCCGAATCCAGGCTTTCGCTCACATCCGGAGTATCCTCCCTGCCAGCCTCGGTACGCTGCGCTGGTGGCTGGTTAATGTTAGTTCTCTCTCTCACTTCATTCGGCTCAGCTGCAGCTGTCGTTTGCTGCGGTTTGGATGGTGCAGCCTCTCCCTTGCGCAATTCGGCTTCCGGCGTTGGTGCTGTGCTGGTGTCCGCCTTGGTTGATACAATTGGATCCAGATAGCGCTCATTCGCTCTGCCTGTTACCCTGCGGAAGATAATCAGGGCAATCCCGACGACAACGAACAATATGGATAAGAGCTGCGATATACGGACGTTGCCGTAGGCAGGATCCAGAAAGCCTTGCTCAAAGCCCATCCAGGTCATCGGGCTCCACAGTCCATTGACGAAATCAGCCAGGCCGCTTGCGCCTCTGAATGCCAGACTGTCTGTACGGACAGCTTCAATGAAGAAGCGACCGATGGAATACCAGATGAAATATCCGATAAACAATTCTCCGGCCCGAAGGAACTTTTGTCTGCGGATAATAAAGATCAGAATAATACCAACCACATTCCACAAAGATTCATACAGGAAGGTTGGATGATGGAATACGCCCTGTACATTCATTTGGTTCACAATGAAGTCAGGCAGTCGGAGCGTCTCACGCAGGAAGGATTCCTCTACCGGGCCTCCGTATGCTTCCTGATTGACAAAATTACCCCAGCGGCCAATAATCTGGCCGGCAAGCAGGGATGGGGCGCAAATATCTGCAATGCGCCAGAAGTTATATCCTTTGCGGCGAACGTAGATGACCGCGCAGATGATCGCACCGATCAGCGCGCCAAAGATCGCAATGCCGCCCTCCCATATTTTGAACACATCCAGGAAATTGTCCTGATAGTCTTCCCATTTAAAGGCGACATAATATATCCTCGCTCCGATGATAGCCGAGGGAACGCCGAGCAACAGCAGATCCATAAAGAATTCCTGGGGAATGGAGAATCGCTTTCCCTCCTGGATCGCCAGCAGAAGCCCTGCAAGCGCACCGAGTCCCAGTATAAGCCCATACCAGTGAACAGACAGCGTTCCGATGGAGAACGCCACCGGATTGATCAGCAGTGATGACATTTAGAAATACCTCCTAATCCAAATCATCCATATCTTCGGCGATCGTCGCCGTCAGTTTATTGGTAAACTGTAATGCTGCATTCAGTCCCATTTGCTTCAATCTGTAGTTCATCGCTGCTACCTCAATGATGACCGCAAGGTTTCGTCCTGGCCGTACCGGAATCGTGACCAACGGGATATCCGTATCTATGATGCGTGTTGTTTCCTCGTCCAGACCCAGGCGATCATACTGTTTGTCCTGCTGCCACGCTTCCAGACGGACGACCAGCGTAATTCGCTTGTTGTTCCGCACGGCGCCCGCACCAAACAAGGTCATCACATTAATAATGCCGACCCCGCGAATCTCAAGCAGATGCCGAATCAGCTCAGGCGCGGTCCCGTGAAGCTGAAAATCTGACGTTTGGCGAATTTCGACCGCATCGTCAGCAATCAGCCGATGTCCGCGCTTCACCAGTTCAAGTGCGGTCTCGCTTTTGCCGATACCGCTGGTTCCCGTGATCAGCATACCCACGCCGTACACATCACATAGAACGCCGTGGATCGTCGTCGTTGGTGCCAGTCTCCGCTCCAGAAAGCTCGTAAAGCGGCTTGTTAGAATCGTCGTTGCCATGCTGCTGCGAAGCACAGGCAGTCCTTTTTCGTTGCTGACCTCCACCAGCTCCTGAGGCACTTCCAGCGAACGCGTCACCACGATACATGGCGTCTCGTCCGTGCACAGTCTGCGCATCCGGTCCTTGCGCTCCTCCGGCTTCAACATCCCAAAAAAAGCCAGCTCTGTCCGCCCCAGAAGCTGAACTCTCTCGCGTGGGTGATATTCAAAATACCCTGCCATTTCCAGACCCGGTCGATTCAAATCATCCGTAGTGATCTGCCGTTTCAAACCTTCCTCGCCTGAGATGACCTCAAGCTGGAATTGCTGTACCAGCTCTGACACTTTTACTTTTTTGGCCATGGTCTTACCCCTTTTCTTCTGCTTTTCTGCCGCTGTATTGTAGACGGTGAGCTTCCCGTAGCAGTTAGTATTGGCAGTCTGCCCTGGTTTGCTGCACTTTCGCTTCCGTCGCGTTCCTCGTATGCCTGCGGAACCCGTTGAAGTACTGCATCATTGTACCTGAATTGCACATATAATCATGCTGCCTATGTAAGCTATGTAAGTGAGCTCGTTCTCGGCTGCCTTATTTGGATATCATTAAAATAAGATGCTACACCTCATTTTACCATGTGTTGATGCCGCATCATACTCAAGATTCATAAACCTTGGAATCAGGCCGACCGCATAGCGCAAAGCTCATTACCTTCATCACTCCATACTTGTATCTTCATATAGGCCTGTTTCTGCTTATCTTATAGGAAATAAAGCCCGAATGCAATCGCGCTCGGCTTGGGCAGCCCCTCGGCACAGCAAGGATAATTCCGCATATTACCTTAATAAAATAAGAAAACCGTCCCCCAAAAGGGACGGTTCTTCGAAAGTGGTCGCTAATTAGTCAACCAACAGTACATTCAACTCGGATTCTTTATCAAAGATATGAACTTTGTTCATATCGATCGCCAGCTTCACATTGTCGCCTTCGCGTGTAGTGGAACGTCCGTCCACACGACCGATTACTGTATCCGTGCCCAGTCCGCTGAGGTACAGGAGCATTTCGTGACCCAGGTTCTCGGTTACATCAACTTTGGCGCTGAACACAGAGTTCGGGGAAGCTTCCAGGAATACTGGCTCTTCATGGATATCTTCAGGACGAAGACCCATAATAACTTCTTTACCGATCAAGGATTTATTCTTCAGCAGCTGTGCTTTGCCACCAGGAATTTGTACGTTCAGGCCTTCGGAAGTGAAGAATACGCCTCCGTCCTGCTCGGACAACGTACCGTTAATAAAGTTCATTGTTGGGGATCCGATGAAGCCCGCAACGAACATATTTACAGGGTGGTTATACAGCTCTTCAGGAGAAGCGGCTTGTTGAATAATGCCGTCCTTCATAACAACGATCCGGTCACCCATCGTCATCGCTTCGATCTGGTCATGCGTTACGTAGATACAAGTTGTCTCAAGACGTTTAACCAGCTTCGTGATTTCCGCACGCATCTGACCACGAAGTTTCGCATCCAAGTTGGAGAGTGGTTCGTCCATCAAGAACACTTGAGGATCACGGACGATCGCACGGCCCAAAGCGACACGCTGACGCTGACCGCCGGACAGAGCCTTAGGCTTACGATCCAGCAAATGCTCGATATCGAGGATTTTAGCTGCTTCACGTACACGTTTGTCGATTTCGTCTTTTTTCACTTTGCGGAGTTTCAAACCGAATGCCATGTTTTGATACACGTTCATGTGCGGATACAAGGCGTAGGATTGGAATACCATCGCGATGTCGCGATCTTTCGGTGCTACGTCATTCACGACGCGGTCGCCGATGTACAGCTTTCCATCCGAAATCTCTTCCAGTCCAGCAATCATCCGAAGCGTAGTGGACTTACCGCAACCGGAAGGTCCTACCAATACGAGAAACTCTTTATCTTTAATATCAAGATTAACGTCAACTACGGTTGGTTTGTCGGAACCTGGGTATTTCTTGTAAATATGCTCTAAACGTACACCTGCCATGTGCATTTGCCCCCTCATAGGAATGTTATGAAATCGAATACATTTGATAATTCTATATTACCCTATAGGCTCCTGGCTTGCTATACACAATCTGCACAAAAAACCTATTTCCTTTTCGTCACTTTATACAATAGCAATGTCATTTTTACCAGAACTGCATCACTGAAGCTCCGGACATCAAGCCCGGTCTCCTGTTTAATCTTGTCCAGCCGATACAGCAAGGTGTTTCTGTGGATATAAAGATGCTTAGCCGTCTCGCTCACGTTACAGTCCAGTTCAAAAAACGACTCCAGTGTAGACAACGTCTCACTATCCTCAAACAGCTCCGTATGCAAAGCGGCATATTCCTGCAAAAACCGGTTGCGCTGGGCTTCCGGGATGCTGAATATGAGGCGCTCAAGATGAAGACCTGTGGACAAGTGAATATGCTCCTTAACACGGAAGACGCGCCCGATGGCCATCGTTTCTCTCAGCTTATGAAGCACCGAGGGCAGCCCTTGCCTCGCATCCACGGGCGGAATGGCGGCGATGTGAAAATCTCCAACCCACTCCGTCGAGATTAGCTCGTACAATCCCATGCAGAATAGGGATAGCAGATCCTGGTCTGCCTCCACTGCTGAATCCTCTTTCTCATCCGCTAGGCCGCCGGCAAGCAGATCCTGACTCGCCAGAACCATCCATTCTTTCTGCTGCAGAGGAATGAGCAGGACCTCTCCGTCAAAGTAGCTCTTCAGCAAGCGCTGAAGAGCCTTGTATCCCGTCACCCCAGAGCTCTCACTCTCATTGGTCAGCAAAAAAGGAACCATGTTCTCCTTCAATCTGAGCTGCCGCAGTTCTGCCGGAAGCGCTGCATGAAGCGCTCCTTCCCGGACCTGTTCCATCAACCAATCTCCAAGCTGACGGGCCTGGCGTTCCTCATCCGCCTTTCCGGCACCTTTGCCTTTAAGGGCTTGGCCGTCCTCCTGAAGACTGGATAACCACAACTTCATTAATCCGACCTCAGAGGGGGTCAACACATCCCTTGGCGCCGTAATCACTGGAATGGGCTTCTGCAGATGGAGTGGAATCCATAGTTCATTCTCTTTGTTATTGTCGTAAACGCCGTTAGTCGGAGCAACAGCAGCCTCGTCAAGGTCGGCATCCCTGTTCTGTTTCTCGGATACAGCCTGAAGCACAGCTTCGCTCTCCTGATCATCCAATATTCGATAGCCAAGCGAAACACCCAGCACCTGCTCAAGTGTCTGAACAATAAGATCCTTCTCCACCATTGCTGTTCCCACCACTTTATTGTTTTTTCTTATTTTAGCATAATCATGCGGTACAACAACAACCGGCCGCAAGGACATCCTTCATGATTGCAGTTTTAGCTGGAACGGGAATAACGAAGGGTTCGTGAGGAGCTTAAGTATATTAAGTATAGATTCTGCCTAACTGAATAGTTACGGGCATATAATAAATTTGATACCTCAAGAAGATGAGATGCGAGGCTGTTGATACCAGAAGTGCAACCTTGTTGGGGGAGGTTTAAAAAGGAAAGGGCGAGCATAAGATCACTGAAAATAATAAAAAGCCGCCAACATCGTTGACGACTTTGATGAGCCATGAAGGACTCGAACCTTCGACACCCTGATTAAAAGTCAGGTGCTCTACCAACTGAGCTAATGGCTCTTACTGGTGGAGGCTGATGGATTCGAACCACCGAACTCGTACGAGAACAGATTTACAGTCTGCTGCGTTTGGCCACTTCGCTAAGCCTCCATAAAAGGTGGCTCGGGACGGAATCGAACCGCCGACACGAGGATTTTCAGTCCTCTGCTCTACCGACTGAGCTACCGAGCCTTATGTAATTAACAAAAAAATAAAGTGCGGAGTTTAACACTTCCCACTTTAAGTTGTGGAAATCAATTCAGTTTTATTCCCGTACCATGACCTTGAACTTATCATAGTAATTAAGTGGCGGAACTGACGGGATACTCTCACTTCGTTCGAGACTGCGAAGTTTATGCTATCGACGTCAATGCTCCGACGAACCCTTTTACGGATTCTCATCCCTGAAGCTTAAATTAAATGGCGGAACTGACGGGATTCGAACCCGCGATCTCCTGCGTGACAGGCAGGCATGTTAGGCCTCTACACCACAGTTCCGCGCATGGTGCCGGCGAGAGGACTTGAACCCCCAACCTACTGATTACAAGTCAGTTGCTCTACCAATTGAGCTACACCGGCATAGTATAATAATAGTGAAAATATCATGGTGGAGGCTGAGGGGATCGAACCCCCGACCCTCTGCTTGTAAGGCAGATGCTCTCCCAGCTGAGCTAAGCCTCCAGATATGTATGGTAGCGGCGGAGGGGATCGAACCCCCGACCTCACGGGTATGAACCGTACGCTCTAGCCAGCTGAGCTACGCCGCCATAACAATATGTTTTTCAAATGG